>CAYTFL010000030.1:0-7491 GCA_964437105.1 Candidatus Woesearchaeota archaeon
ATTGTTCCCAGAAAAACACTACAATGTTGATATTCCAGTTTATGGTTGGAGACCAGGATTTGTTTTAGATACTGAAGGAGACTTTACTGGTCATGTATATGGTGTAAAAGTTTTCTGTAGAGGTAGAGCAGGAGGATTTGAATTAGCAAGGCCTCTTTTTGATCTCTGTGCAGAGGAAGGAGTTCTTGTTTTGGCTACAGAAGAAAATATCCCTGTGATGACAGTTGAAAATATTGCAGAAATAGAGTATAGAGGAGATAGATGGCTCAGATTACATACCTTAGATTTGGATAAAGGATTTATTCCTGGAAATCCATTCGGTATTCCTGCTTTACCTGAAGGATTGTGTGCTCTTTTTCTTGATGGACAATTGGTTGGGAATGATCCAAATTATGATAATAGAACTATGATGTATGATGGGAGAAATTTAATTCCTTACCAAAGGTGAGTAGAGGCATCATAGAAGGCCAGAAGAATCTGAAGAATAATTCTTTTATTTTTTCAAATAAAACAAAAGTTTTAAAAAGAATCGTTTCTGACAAACCTTCTATGAAAGTTAATGAACTAAAAGACAAAAGCAAAGTTGACGAAATTACTCTGAAAATAACAGCTAAAGATGAAGTGCGTGATGTTAGAGGTGGAGCACTAAGAGTTTGTAACTGTACAGGTGAAGATGATACAGGTTCAGTTGTTATCGCCTTATGGAACGACGACATTGAGAAAGTTAATGTTGGTGATACCATAAAGATTTCAGGTGGATGGGCACAAATCTATCAAGATAATATGCAAGTGTCTTCAGGAAGATTCGGAACTTTAGAAAAAGTAGAAACGTAAGGTTTATAAATACCCGTTTCTCCACAGAAAATACCCGTTAGGACTACTTAGGTAGGAGGGAGAATGATGAATAAGAAACAAATACTTGATGCAATAACTGAACTTCGTAAAGAAAAGAAAAGGAATTTTTCTCAAACTATAGATTTACAAATATCATTGCACAATCTTGACCTAAAAAAACAGGAAAGTAAAGTAGATATCTTTGTAACGTTGCCTAAGTCTAGAGGGAAGAAGGTTTCTGTGTGTGCTTTAGTTGGAGGAGTGTTGCTAAATGATGCTAAAGCGAACTGTGACCATATTGTGCAGCAGGAAGAGTTTAAAGGTTTTAAGGGTAAGAAGAAAGAGATTAAACAGTTGGTTAGAGCGTACGATTTCTTTATCGCGCAAGCAGATATAATGCCGGCAGTGGCAACCACGTTTGGTCGGTACCTAGGACCGGCAGGTAAGATGCCTAACCCTAAAGCTGGAGCGATTGTGCCACCGAAAGGGTCAACTAAACCTATCGTTGAAAAGTTGCAAAGGACAATCAGAATTTCTGTGAAAGGCGAGTTAGCAGTTAAATGTCCAGTTGGAAAAGAAGATATGAGTGATGAAGATTTAGTAGAAAATATCTATGCAGTGTATAACGCTTTCTCTAACGCATTGCCGCAACATGAACAAAATATTAAGCAAACAAGAATTAAGTTTACTATGAGTAAGGCTGTTGTTATCGGAGGTAAAAAATGAGTAAGCCGAAAGCTTTCGTGAGTGATAGTAAGAAGAAAGTGGTAAGTGAGCTTGTTGCGTTAGCTAACGAATATCCGATAGTAGGGTTAGTAGATATGGAGAATTTGCCAGCGCCGCAGTTGCAAAAGATGAAGCAAAACCTGAGAGGTACTGTTGTTGTGCGGATGGCTAAAAGACGGTTGATAAAGATTGCACTTGATAAAGCTAAGAATGATTATAGTGCTCTATCAGAAAAGATTAGAGGTATGCCAGCTTTAATATTCACTAAAGATAATCCGTTCAAATTGTATAAAACGTTGCAGAAGAGTAAGAGTCCAGCGCCTGCAAAAGAGGGGCAAGTTGCGCCGAAGGATGTTATAGTGAAAGAAGGGAAGACGCCGTTCGCGCCAGGGCCAGTTATTGGAGAGCTAGGGCAGTTAGGTATTAAAACTGGTGTTGAAGATGGAAAAATTGCTATCAAAGAAGATAAGTTGTTAGTGAAAGAAGGTGAACAGTTTACTGACAAAACTGCTGAGATCTTAACAAGGTTGAGTATCTTGCCAATGGAAGTTGGTTTGAACATTATTTCTGTGTATGAAGGCGGAACGTTGTTCGATCGAAAGGTGCTTGACATTGATGAAGAAGCTTACGTGAATGATCTAAAACGCTTGCATAGCGAAGCAATGAACCTTGCAGTGAAGATTAGCTATATGAGCAAAGACACAATAACGTTACTAATTAGGAAAGCGCATGGAGATGCGAGCGCTTTGGCAGATGGTTGTGATATCCTAACTACAGACAATGTGGGAAGGATTTTGGCTAAGGCTGAATCACAAGCGAATGCCTTAAAACAAAAAGCAAATTTATAGGAGACAAAAAATGGAATACGTATACAGTGCACTCTTGTTACACCGTGCTGGCAAAGAAGTCAACGAAGCTAACGTGAAGAAAGTGCTTGAAGCTGCAGGAGTTTCTGCAGATGATGGTAAGATCAAAGCTTTAGTAGCAGCGCTTGACGGCGTTAACGTTGATGAAGCGATTAAAGAAGCTGCTGTTGCACCTGTTGCCGCAGCTGCTGCACCTGCCGCTAGTGGTGGAGAAGAGAAAAAGGAAAAGAAGAAAGAAGAAAAGAAAGACGAGAAAAAGTCTGCGGAAGATGCCGCTGCCGGTTTGGGTGCATTATTTGGTTAAATTGGGCCAAATTTTTCTTATTTTCTTAGTTAGGAAGATTTAAATAGAACCTGTTTTCTTGTTTTTTTATGAATAAATGGTATGGTAGAGCACTCTGGTTAGCAATTGTAGGAGCCCCCCTCACTGGACTATTGCTTGCTGGCAGATCATGCAATAATTATGAAGTTAGTAATGATAGGATAGAAGCTGTTTCTCGTGCTGAAGGAGCTACTGGAAGGATAGAGTATGTCAAAGTAAGCGATGGTTCTGAAGAATTGATAGTAGAAGAAAGTGGATTTATGGGAAGTGAAAGTTATTTTGGCCAAAACTTAGATAGAGACAATAATATTGATAGAATTAGGGTTAGCAAAGTATGGGGGGCAGGAGGATTAAGACTACAAGATATCCTAGTTAGAGAAGAGGATTTTGATACGCACAGAGAATTATTCCAGAGGATGGATAGAGCCCTTGCTGAAGAACGTTCGAACTATCCGCCAAAAGCTTTTTAAATACATAGATTTTCAGCATTAACACTGATATAAGACGCAGAAAACCAACAGAGGGTTTCTCATGAGTGATGAAGATATTAAAGATAAGGAAGAAGTTGTAAATAAAGTGGATGTACCTAGTCTGAAGAGTAAGCTAGACACTATTAACACGGAAAAAGAGAAGTGGTTCGCTAAGAAAGAAGAGCTTAAAGAAAAGATTGCTGAGCTTATAAAGAAAGTTAAGGTGGTTAAGAAAGATAATGATAAGTTTTCTAAAGAGATTCAAGATTTGAAAGAAAAGCGGGATGCGCAGAATAAGGAAGTTAAAGGGTTAATCACTGAGATTAAGAAGATACAGAAAGATAAAAAGCCAGTTACTACAGGTAAGAAGAAGAATCCTGGCGAGCTTAAAAGGAAGATTAAGAGTTTGGAGACTCGGATTGAAACGGGTGCGTTAAAGTTTTCTGAAGAAAAGAAAGTTATGAAAGAGATTAAAGGGCTTAAGAAAGAGTTGGATTTGGCTGAGAAGCAGAGTGGTTCTAGTAAAGGTGAGAGAGAGTTGTCTAAGAATATTGATGCAGCTAAGAAGAAAGCTGAAGAGTTTCATAAGAAGATTAGTGAGTTGGCTAAAAAGAATAAGGAAGCGTATAAAGAGTTTATGAGCCTGTCTAAAGAGATTAACGTGGTTAAGAAAGAGCAGGAAGATGCGTTTGACAAGTTTATCAAGTTTAAGCAAGAGTTTGGAGAGATTAATAAAGTTCTTAAGACAGAAGTGAAGAAAAGGAGTAAAGATAAGAAAGCGAAGAAGAAGAAGAGTGATAAAATTAGTAAAGAGAAAGCGAAGAAGAAGTTAGAAGAGAAGAAAGAGAAAGTTGAAGAGAAGATTAAGAAGAGAGGGGTGCTGACAACCGAAGATTTGATAGCGTTCCAAGGGTCAAATAAATGAGTTTGCTGAACGGAGTGGTCGAATGGACCAAGGAAGTGTTTCTTCCCTTAGGAGGATGGGGATTGTTTTTGTTAGCCTTTATTGAATCATCATTCTTTCCAATACCGCCAGATATATTGTTAGTTATTCTTGCTTTAGCTGAGCCTACATATGCCTTATGGTTCGCTGCAGTTTGTACTGTTGGTAGTGTTTTAGGTGGAATGTTTGGATATTTTCTAGGTAATAAGTTTGGGTTGCCGTTAGTTGAAAAGATTGTTAGTAAGAAGAAAATTAGTAAAGTGCATAGGATGTTTGAGAAGTATGAAGCGTGGGCAATATTCATTGCAGGGTTTTCACCGATACCGTATAAAGTGTTTACGCTTGCAGGAGGAGTGTTTTATATCAATTTCAAAAAGTTTGTAATTGCTTCAGTGTTATCGAGAGGGTTGAGGTATTTCTTGTTAGCTGGTTTCATTATGCTGTACGGAGAAGTTATTGTAGATTTTATTGATAGTTATTTTGAGTTGGTAACAATAGGTACGATTGTAGTTCTGATTATCGGGTATTATGTGTATAAGAAGCTTAAGAAGAAAGGTATGGTTGGGTTTTGAAAAGGAAAACTTTATATAATCTCTATTTTGCATAATTTTCATGGATAGCAATCATAAAAGTTATTTTAGGTCACCAAATAAGGCAACTATTAAGAGAGAGTGCCGTTTAATCCCTGTTCAATGGAATGATAGGCAATTGTTAGAAAAACTTCTTAATCTAAATGAAGGAGAAGCATTACTTGTTGATAGACCACTATTCCCTAGAGGGTTAACAGTTGGTGGACAATTTCATAGGTATGATGAAAGTAGAGCTTTTCTTAGAAGAGGGCCAGAAGTGCCTATAGGTTGGGAAGCTGTTAGTGAAAGTATTAGAAGTAGGGAAGCAGTAGCGCAGAGTTTTGTCAGACAAGTAATTGATAGAAAACATGCACCATACCAGTTTAGAGAAGAATCTTTTGATAGAGTGAGAAGCCGATTTTATGCAGGGTTTGCCTTTAGACCTTTCCCAAGGTTTTCAACAGATAATAGAGTGAGGAGAGTGTCTTTAGTTGAAAATGTTGCAGGAGCTTGGATATATTCGTATGCTAACCAAGAACAATGGGAGCAGCCGTTGATTGAAGTGAAGCCGTACCACGATCATAGTGAAGCTCAAAGGTACGGTGCAACTTTCCCAGATGTAGAAGTTCCTAGCAGGACTAAGAAGAAAGGAAGGTATAAATTTAATTGGATGTCAGTCCCAATTAGTCCAAAAGAAGATCCTACAAAGTTCGGTATAGCCAGCCTAGTTTCTACTGAAGGGCATAATTGTAAGAGGAAGAATTGGCATTTTAGGTATAAGGGAAGACCTTCATCACACGAGCATGTTTTCTGTGCGCATGAGGTTGCAGCTTACTTGCAGATTGCCGAGTATATGTGGGGTAGGAATGAATTTGATGGTAAGAGTTTAGAAGAGAGCCCAGGTAGAAGGAATAAAACGCCAATGGTAATGAACCCTTTTACTATTCCAACATCTTTACAAATAGAAATTTTTAGAAGGTCTTTAGACAGTATACTTGTTTTTGATGAAAGTTTGGCTTCAAAAGATCAATTAAGGACTACGAATAAAGCAGATCAAGAGATCTTACTTTGGGAATCTGTATATGTTAATGGACATAGAGCCACGTGTTACAGAAATCCTAGGGAAGGAGATATTGTTCCGTTAAGAAGGGAAGACTGGTCACTAAGGTATGTTGGCTGATTCTAAAAGGTAAAGTTTATCTTAAAGCTTTTACAAGTTTTGATTCGCTACGAGGTGCAATTGGATTTTCTGGTGGGGAGAAGTTAAATTTATGAATTAATGAAAGGTGAGTTAATCCGTACTGAATTCTACTAATATATCTAGATGTAGGAGGTTCTAATCCACTACTAAGCCTATGATAATCTATATCAGCTAAAGTAATAATTCTTAAATCATCTTGTTGAGCATAGTTAAACATAAAGAAGAAATAGTATACTTGTATAAAAAGTTTAAGGTAAAGAAAAAAAACTAGGGGCCCTTATGGACCCCCAGAGGTTCCTGGAGAGAAGAGGATGAGTTAATTAAACAATCCTCGGATGAACTTCATAGGTGCTCGGAATGGTTGCATAAGAACACGGTTCTCTTTCCGCCACTCTTTCAACGCTTCTTCAATCTCTTCTTCAGAAGCATCTGCATCTAAGCCTAAGAGTTCAATTACAAGGTCTTCACGCTCTTCTTTAGCGATCTCTAAGACTTCCTCATCACTAAGGTCGTCATCAAGTTCTAACACCTCACGTAAATGGTCAATGTGTTCATCTTTTAGAGCTGCCTTTAACTCTTCATCTGTTTCTACACCTAATTCTTCCATTAAGTTATCTTTCTTCTCTTCCATGTCTTCTTGGATAGCATCTAGCAAGTCGCCAATGCTATCATCTTCAGACAAGTCATACTTTTCCATGAAATGGGTTATGACCTTCTCTGCCATTGCTGGGTTGAAGTGTGGTACAAAAGGTTTAACTTTTGCCTCATCTACTACTACTTCTTCTGCTTCTACACTTACTGTAGCCTCTTCCTCTGCCATGACAACGAATGCGCTGGACAATACCATGAGCACCATCATCATCGGTATGAGATATTTCTTCATTTTTTATACCCTCCTGGAAATGCGAAAATCTTAAAAGTTTCGACTTTCCACCACTGATAGAGGCAGAAACAAGATTTAAAAGGTAGGTGGAAAATTGGGATACAGGCCGTAAAACAATGAAACAAAGTGAAACCACGTTCAGAAACGTTAGCATGATACTATCTTTTGTCTATTCAGGAGTTTCTTTGATAGCTTTCATTGTGTTCTTTGTTACATTCTTGAATGATGGTAATATATTCTTACTTGAAGATGTTGTGCCAGGGTATGGTGGGCCGTCATTCATAAAGTGGATGGCAGGGATTTTGAGTGTAGTGACTGGTATGGGAATGGTTGTTAGTTTGTTATCAGGGGTTGCATTGTTAAGGAAGCCGGAGACAGTTATTGAAGTAGATAGGACTAAAGAGATTGAAGCTAAGGTTGAAGAGAAAGTGAAGAATGAAGTTGATGCAGATGTTTTATTGCCTGGTGAGAAGAAAGTTGTTGAAATCCTCCAAAGGAATGAAGGGTCGATGACGCAAAGAGAGTTGGTTAATGAGTCAGGACTTTCTAAAGTGAAAGTGCATAGAGTGTTAAAATCGCTTGAAGGGAAGAAAGTTGTTACAAAGTATTCTTTTGGTATGACTAACAGGATAAGGTTAGAGAAGAAGTTGAAGGTTTAGTCTTTAAGATATCTTTCC
>CAYTFL010000031.1:0-5770 GCA_964437105.1 Candidatus Woesearchaeota archaeon
CTGGCCACTACTTTAACTAACCCACTGAGTGGAGTTAATAGTAGAAGTCATGCTGGAGAATTAGGATACCAATGGGAATTTGATGCCTTGGCTGAAGTTGCAGTTGCTAGATTGGCATATGTTGAACAAGGAGATGCTCAAGCATACATCGCTAATATTAATCAATTTGTAGAAGATGAAAGAATTGCCACTGGAACTGATTTACGATTTGAAAAACGTGAACTCTATTGTGATTTAAGAAGAACAATGTCTGAAGTGGGAGAGACTCCAGAAGAAGTAGCAGCAAATGTTGTAGCGCATATGGCTAAGTTTACTGACCAAAGTACTAAAGTGGATTTGGTAATTGTTGATGACACCGCTGCTGATTATTTCGCAAAAAAACACGGTTCTGTAGCTGCCAGATTAACTGATTTAGGAGTTAGATATACACCGGATTTTCATGACCAGTTAAGATCAGTTAGTGAAGGTGAATTGAGAGAATTTGGTGATGTACTTTGTTCAACTCAACCAGTGGTTTATGTCCAGAGGGGGGATGAATTAAAATGACAAATGATGATATTAAGGACGCAGTAAATGAAGTATTAGATGAAAGGGATAGAGAAGCGTGGCGAGCGGAATACGATTGTGTAATATCTGAGGGAAGGATAGCAACGTGGGCTTCAGTCGCTCTTGTGGCTGTAGTAGGTGGATATTTGCTTTACACTGCTGGCAACCGTACTCCAGTTCCGGAAGAGCCAACATGTCCTGTAAGTATAGCCGGGCAGGAATATTCCACTTCTCTTGAATCTTTTTGTGAGGGCGAAGGGGTCCCAGTTGGTAATGCAGTTTTAGATCCTAATGCACCTCGATATTTAGGTATTCCTGAAGGGGATTTTATTCTTCGTGTGAATATCTTACCCCACATAAATGATAATTTTTATGGTGAACTGGAAGGGCATTTGGTTACTTATGAAGATGGGGAGTTGGTTGATGTTAAAAAACCCGGAGAATAAATAAAATGACGGATACAACTAAAAAAATAAAAAGAACTGGAATTGTTCCAGTAGCATTAACATTAGCTTCTGCGGCCGCATTAGCAGGTGCCGTTTATCTTGTTGCTTCTCGTGGAATGACAGCAGAGGAGGTTAGACAAAGAGAAGCATACATTACTCTGGCTGATCCTAGTTCCGTTGAGGAATCTAAATATCCTGGATGGTCAGATGTTCAATTTACAGATGGAAAAACAGCTAACGTAATTCTGCCAACTTCTGAAAACAGAGTACAATGGCTTCCTTTGGATATTAATGGAGATTATTCTAGTCATAAGCCGTTAGCGACAAACTTACTTGATACAATTTTACAAGCTAATCCTGGTTATGAATCTGGAAGTGAATTAGAAGGCTTAAGAGATGTTATAGCAAACTCTGCTTATGATCATTTACGTGTCAGCAGAACTTTTGGCCGAGTTCCTGAACAAAATATCCGTTTTGCTTCTGGTTTAGTTGAAGTTGGTTTTGACAAAGATTGTAAGTTAGATTATGTTTGGTTTGGTGTTCTTAGCAGTTCTGATGATCTTAATGCTGCAGATAAGGCAAAGATAGCTGCTGCTGGTTCATTACACATTGAAGCTGGTTTAACAGGTAGAATAAGACATTTTCGACCAGGAGGAATGGATGCAGAACGCAGCCTTGGTGGCAGTAGTCAAGTTAGTGAGGCACTCGGCTGGGTTTCAGGAGCAGTCAATTCTGAATTAGATAAAATTCGAGCAGCTAATGATGGTTTTCCAAGCAGGTGTGAGGATTACGGGAGAGAATAAAAAATGACAACACAACAAACACAGACATTAGAACAATTAGAAAAATTAGTTGGTGGGAAGACTCATGAAGTTTTTACTCCTCAAGTTGAAGCATTAGTTGGAAGTTCAGATGCTTATGCGCTCTTGTTTCAAGATCCTGAAGCACAGAGAGTTTATAGAGAAATTGTTGATGAACATGCAGTTTTTCAGGAATGGCGGGAACAAGGCAGCCCGGGAGACGTTTTTTACCCCACTTTTCTTAAGATGGCCACTTACAATATGGAACATCTTCTAAGAGTTGCAGAAGAGCGAGGAGCAGTTGCAGCTTATCGACTTACACCTGCCTCACCACCAGTAATGACCCATGCTGATAAGGTTGTTTCGAGAGTAATGTTGGTTAGGAACCTAACAGTTGAAGATTTTCTTGAAGCAGTGGATAGACATTTCGAAGGAGCAGATTACGAAGCGATTGTTGCTGCAGATATGTTATGCTATGTTGAAATAACTAGAAGGTTGCCAGGAGAAGTAGAACGATTTAGAGCAGCTGTTAGTGAGGAGAAATAAAAAATGACAATTAGACAAAAAACAAAAACTTTAGCGGCGATTGTTGGGATAGTTGCTGGATTTAGTTTGTTTACGAATGCAGCGAAATATGGCTTTAATAACCCTCCCGGGATTCGTCGATGCAATGATCTTAATAGAGAATTAGATGCAATAAATAGGACTGAAGAGCATTGGTGGGGTCCTGCTTACAATCTTTTGACAGGGAATTATGGTAAAAGAACAGCGTTGGTAGATTATATTGATGATAAATGTGTTGGGAGGGAATTAAAATGACATTCGGACAAACAATTTGTGATTATCTTTCCAAAGCAGTAGCTTCAGTAGCTGTTGTAGGGATGTTGGCTGGATGTACTACCCTAAGCCCTCCTCAACTTTCAGGGTACCAACAAGAAGAACTTCCGCAGAAATGGAAAGATATTCTCAGTCAAGGTGTAGTTGAGACTGAAGAGGGGTATAGCACGGCGCTTTGTGTTATAGCAGATACCAGGCCGACAGCCGAAGATAGTTTCATGCTTAGAAGTAGAACAAGTGTTTTAACAGCCATTAACTCTGAAATAAAAAGAAAAAGGACAGTTAAAGGAATTGAGACGACTATCAGTGCGGAAGGAGAAATTTATGGGGTACAATGGGTTGATTCTTACGAAGGATACGCGGAGTTGTCTCCAGAAGATATTGTAAAAGGATTTGTGCATTATTGTAGAGAATATTTTGCACCTAAAGTAAATAAATTGTTGAATAGGGGGAGAAAATGAATAAAGAGTTTGCAGGAACAGCAAAAGATTACGTATCTAGAACATTAGCTTCCGCTGCAGTTATGGGGATGTTAGCTGGAGGTTGTTCTGGTGGGGGAGGACCTACAGAAGATGAGCAACCTTCACACTCAGCCGGAACTCCAGTTATGGAATTTGAGCCAGTAAATGTGTCGGGAAGAGGTAAAGATTTAGATTATGCTGCTGTACATGGAATAACTTCTAGGGGTAGGAATTTAGGCTACGCTGCACGGCAAGAATTAAAATGCTTATGTTCTAACAGACATAGTATTCTTAATCCTGATTTATTTTCAACCAGCTATTTTAATCGTATCCTTAATGGAGAGGAGGGAAAACCCGAAATTTTTTGTTCTGAATCTGACACTAAAGATGTCACTATAGGTACAGACGATACAGATGGTGATGGGTTAATTGATCGTGCCTGTTGTTCAGGTCCAGAAGTTCATCTTTCAGGGCGTAGACAACCTCTATTTGGAGAATTGCATGTTGAGGTGTGGAGATCTCCTATAGGTAAGTTAGATGATAAATGTAATATGGTAGAATGAAATTGACAAACATGTTAGGAACAGCAAGAGATTACATTTCAAAGGCAGTAGCTACAGTAGCTGTTGTGGGAATGTTAGCAGGAGGAGGTTGTGCAGGTACACAAAGAAATGTTTCTGAGATAGAGAGTAGAGTTTCCAGTGACGTGATTTATGTAACTGAATCAGACCGAGGAGATAAAACGTTCTTTGGAGATTTCTCTCATTACAGCCATCTGCTTGCAGATGTCACCAGAAAGATTGCCTCTGAAGGCCTTAAAGATACGCTAGAAGAATTTGCCGATGCTGTTGAAGAACAAACCCCAAAATATCTTGAACTAATGACAGCAGAAAATTTAGATTTGAATTATGCTATTTTAGGAGATTATGGAAATTATCACTTACTTCTCGGATTTAACAATCAAGGGAACATAACTCATCTTGAAATGTTTACTTGGGAGGGCAAACAATATTTTGAAGTTTATAGGGATCATCCGACTGTATCAGCTTCAGCAGTGGAATTAACAAATCCTTCTGCTACTTATGTTACAGCTTCAAGAAGAGGCTGGGAAGATTTTAGGCCTTCTGAAGATTTAGATACGGTGCTGCAGTCAGTTGAAACGGCTCTAAGAACTGATTTACAAAGGATGGGTCAAGCTAATAGAAGAACCCCTCTACCTTTCTCTTTTGTTGAAAATGATCCAGCACAACTAGCGCGGGAAAGGGAACCATATAAAACAGATTATAATGCTGAGCCGGGAACGAAGGCAATCCAGGCCGCCGATAGAGAATTACGTCTGGCTGAACTTATTCAGCAACTTGTTGATAAAACGGGGGTAGATAGAGATTCTGTTCTCTGTCTTTCTGGAGCAAGGGCCGCTTTGTATGAAATGGCATTCGTGAAAGCAGTTAACAAACATCTCGGGATTAGTAAAAGACGTCTCCCAGAAGGGGTTAGACGCATTAGCAAGGAATTACTTCATGGTGTAAGTCCAAACCGTTTTGCTCGGGTTATGGCTGTCAGAAGAGAATTCACTGATGGGAGAGTTCAGAAACAAATATTTGATTTTGGTGAGCCCAAATTTACCCATATGTATGGGGCTTACAATCAGGAATGTGGAGTTACCCAATTTGATGAGGTGAAAGAGATTATTGGAGGGGCGAAGAAATGACAATAAAACAAACAATATGTGATTACGTTTCCAAAGCAGTAGCTTCAGTAGCTGTTATAGGAATGTTAGCTGGAGCAGTTGATTCTTTATACAGATTGTATGACGGGCCCATAGTTACTGGTCCTTTATTGTTCAAATTAGATGAACCAATATTGGATTCTCTTGAAGGGATTGAATACAAAGGGGAAAGGATATTTGCTCCACAAGTAGGAAGATATAGAGAAGAGGTGTTGGGAGGGAATTAAAATGACAAAAATAATTGCAGCAGCATTAGGATTAGCAGCATGTTTAGTAGGGACAGATGCTTATGCAAGAGATAATGCTCCAGATTGTACTGTTCGATATTTGGAAAGGAGAGTTGTGTGTTTGGAAGAAGATAATGCACGGGGGCGGATGTGCAGGACATTTTCATTTGAAGATATTGAGCAAGGTAGAGATTTAGCAGGTTCAGTAATTAGTTGCCTGAATGCCTTAGATCGAAATGGTTCCCTTCAAGTATGCCAAGAGCGGGCTGAAGAAGAGTACAAAGAATGTTCTGAGAGAGAACCACCTAAAAAAGTTGCAGAAAGGATTCCTAACACTTGGGTAGGAGATGGAAAAGGTGGAGTTGGTTGTTATTTTGGTAGAGATGTTAATGTTTATGTTCGTCGTTCAAGTTTAAAAGGTAATGCTTTTCCTTCTCCTGAAGAAGAAAAATCTTTGTTTGACGCATTAAAAGGGTTGGGATATAATCCTATTGATATGAATAATGATAGAAAAAGAATTGATGCAGGTTCATTACATTTCCGATTAATTGCACCATTTGGATATCTAGAAATTAAATATGTTGACGGATTAAAAAGGAATTTGGTAGGCTATTCAACTTCTCGCTTAACGGAAGAAGGGGTAGCGAAGATTATCGCTAAAAATGTAC
Source organism: Candidatus Woesearchaeota archaeon (assembly GCA_964437105.1). Taxonomy (GTDB): domain Archaea; phylum Nanobdellota; class Nanobdellia; order SCGC-AAA011-G17; family GW2011-AR17; genus CAYTFL01. Next base: position 5,715 of record CAYTFL010000031.1, read on the forward strand.
CTGGGGTTTGTCATGAGACTCCTGCAAAAGATTCAACAAAATCTAAACGTCGTGGC
>CAYTFL010000031.1:5780-6763 GCA_964437105.1 Candidatus Woesearchaeota archaeon
TTTTTAATATTAAAGATGGAAGAGATGTAATTGGTGAAAAAGGAGCCACTACACCAGCGGATCTCAGACCAGAGATAGAAGAAGCTAGACAAGCTAAAAGGCGATGGCTCGAGCCACAATCATTAGAAAAATGACAGATTTAATAAAAATCACAACAGAGGAATTGCAAGTAAAGTATCAGCGAGAAAGTAGAGAGTATCAAAATTTGTCTAGAGAATACTTGACTTCACATATAGGACATATGGGTAGTATTGTAGCAGCTTCCGCACTTGCAGTTGGGTGGATCCCATTCTTAGGTAACTTAGATCCAGAGAGCTTCACTAATTGGTATGATCTTGTGCATGATAATTTTGGAGAAATGGTTATGTTTGAACTAGGAAGTATGGCAACACTTGCTTCAGTTTTTTTTGGTGTTGCCAGGTATAAAAATGGAGTTGAAATAAAATCTAAAGAACAAAATTTGCAAGATATCGAAGACGAATTAATATCTAGAAGTGATTGAAATGGGAATTAGAAAATGGGAAGAAAAAATGACATTAACAAATATGATTGAAACAGCAGGAAATTATCTTTCCAGAGCAACTGGTTACATTGCAGATAATGCAAGAAGAGTAGTTACTGCTGGAGCGGCAATAGGAATGTTGGCTGTGCCTGCTATTGCTGCTGCTAAGGATAGTTGTGAAGTTCAATATCTGAAAGGACAAGTTGAATGTTTGGAAGCAGAGAATGAACGGATGCGACAATGTAGGACAATTTCAGAGGAAGATGCTAGGCAGGGAAGAAGATATAAATCTGCTGAAGAGGTAATTAGTTGTTTAAGCAACTTAATTCGTCAAGAGAATCCTCCCATCCAAGTATGCCAAAGAAAAGCAAAGAGACAATATGATGCTTGTAGCAAAAATGGTGCAGCACATCCTGCTAAAAAAAAGAGTAGAGCTCATGGAAAAGAGTATTCTCCAATTACAGATCCTACTAATACTTGG
>CAYTFL010000031.1:6793-7471 GCA_964437105.1 Candidatus Woesearchaeota archaeon
ACTGACTTTTCAGGTTCCGGAAGTGAATATACTCCTAATGTACATAGAACTGTTATTAATGCTTTGAGAAGATTAGGATATGCTCCTGTTGGTATGAGAATGGAAGACGCTAGCACATTAAGTGTTGAATCGCACGGATCCTCGCCATTTGTGAGAATTACATTTGATGATCATATAAGAGACCCTGTAAGTATCCGGGCAGGAAACTTGTCAGAACAAACTTTAACTTCTATGATTATTGAAAACGTCCCTCCAGTATGCCCTGAAATGGTTAGAAAACCTATAGAAAGGAGATTGGAGAGGGAGAGAGTAGCTCGCTGCGAAGAACTAAGGAAGAATTTCAACAGTCCTCTCGTGATACCTCCAGATTACAAAGCACCACCAGGACCGCCTCCTTTAAAGGCAACAATGGAAAGGGAAGGAGGAATTGACAATTTTGAATTTGAAGGATTAGAACTTGTACCTGATTCTCCGAGAGTGAAGAGAAGAAAATCAAGGCAACATTCTAGGTCGGTAGAGTGTCATAATCCTGTGTTTATGGAGTGAAGAAAATAAAAAATGAAATTAAAAAATATGATTGAAACAGCAGGAAAGTACGTTTCCAGAGCAGTAGCTTCAGCTGCAGTTATTGGGATGTTGGCCGCACTAGGATGTGCAACTGATAAACATCCAAGTAAA
>CAYTFL010000032.1:0-7114 GCA_964437105.1 Candidatus Woesearchaeota archaeon
GAGTTTTGAGGCTGTGTCTGGAGAATATGTTGGATATGATGTTTGTGATTTAGAGTATGAGTTGGGAGCAATAGGGCCAGAAGATACTCCAAATATTTTGGTTTATGATTATGAAGTTACAGGGATTGTTGATGTAATGTTTGAAACTAATACTGTCTTAGATAATGTGTCCGTTACTGTAAGGTGTGGAGAGAGAGGGATAGGTCAAGTGTATAATACTTTTGGACTTGATCCTTATGGGTTGACAAGTGAGGATTTGAGTTATTTGTCGATATTCTATGCTGTGGAAAAAGCGTGGGTTGATTCTCAGGAAGATCAATACTTTGTTGTAGTTACTGAGCGTGAGGATATGTACGAAGCTCTTTATTATGATGAGGATGATGATTACTATTATTTTGAGGTTTATCTTGCTGAGTTTGGAAATATGAGTTTTGAGGCTGTGTCTGGGGTTTATGTTGAAGAAGCAGGTATATTAGAGGAAGTGTTTGATGATCCTGCAGTAATATTTAGTAAAGATACTTATGAAGAAATAGGTGAGGCTGTTAAAGAAGCATTAGTATCATGGGATGAAAAATCGTCGTTACCTCTAATCTTGTTATTATTGTTGGTATTAATATTTGTTATACTATTGTTTACACTGCTTCTGTTAATTGTAGAGTATAATAAAGATGATAGAAAGGAAGGTAAGGTGTTGGAGACTAAAGAAAAGGCTAATATGAGAAAAGTGGTTGAGATGTCTCGCGAGTTAAATAAAAATTTGGAGAAGGGAGATCTTGCTAAGGCTAAAGTTCTATATAATAAGATCTTGAAGATTTATGTGAAGTTGAATTATAAGAACCAGAAAAAGGTTTATTCTTATTTAACAAAAGTAGTAAAGGTGGTTAAAAAGTAACGTTTTGGTTTTTTCATAATACTTTTAAACAGTTGTAGTATTATTCTTTGCATGAAGAAAGTGTTAGTTGCGTCGCCAATATGTAAGTGGTATGAGTATTGTTTTGATGAGTTCTCGGATAGGTTGAAAGAGTTGACTTACCCTAATTATGATCTGTTTTTTGTAGATAATTCTGAAAGTTTGGAGTTCTTTGAAAAGGTTAAGGCGAAAGGGTTGAATGTTATCAAGTCTGAACATCTTTTTGGGGTTAGAGATATGGTGATTAGAGATCATAATACTATTAGGCAGAAGTTTTTGGATGGTGGTTATGATTATTTGTTAATACTTGATCAAGATGTTATACCGCCTAAAGATGTTATTGAGAAGTTGATGAGACATGATAAGGATGTAGTGAGTGCTTTATTCTTTGGACATCATAATATTGAAGGTGAGGCCAAAATTATGCCGTTCGCGTGGGTGTTTTCTAAAGAGGTTGGGGATTGGGATAATACTGGTTATTTGGTTGAGTCAGAGATTTGGGATCCGCAGTTGTTGAAGATAGCTTTTGCAGGGATGGGGTGTATATTGATTAAAAGGAAAGTTTTGGAGAAGATTAAGTTTAGGTATACGCGTGAGATGGATGCGTGGGATGATAGGTGGTTAGGAGTAGATGTGTGGGCGAATGGGTTTGAGTTTTGGTTGGATAATACTGTGAAGTGTAAGCATCTGTATAAAGGTAGGCCGTTTGATTATTGGGAGCTGAAGAAGCAAGGTAGGAATTAGATAGATTTAATATTAGGTAATCTTATATAGAGGAATTATAAAACCTCATTTTATGGAATGTAGATTTGGAATTCACGAAAGGAGTTTTTCTGGAACTCCGGGGGAGATTTCTAATAAGATTGAGGAGATTAGAGATGGTAGTAGAGGTACGGGTGTTCCTATAGAAGTACATGTTGGGTTTAAGGCAGCTGAAGAGAAGTCTATTTGGGACAATCTATTGTTGAATTTTCTTGAAGATCAACTTGCTCCTAGGTTTAGAGAGGATCAGTACGTTGGGTTGACTTGTTATGTTGCAAATTGTTGTGATGAGTGTCTTTTGTATGAGTAAATTAGATAAGCTTTTTAAAATCAAAGTCTTAATTGTTTCTTGATGATACAGATTATTATCTCGGATACGCATTCGCCTAAATGTATAAATAGTGCGTTAAAGTATACAGAAGAGTTGTTGAATAAAGTGCCAGAGACAGAGTATATTATTATTAATGGTGACTTGTTGGGGATATTTTCTATGGATGTGAGTTGTTTGCATAAAGGGAAAGAGATTACTACTGAAGAAAAGATGAGTTATTTGAAGTCTGGTGCGCCTAAATTTTATGAAAAGTTTGTTTCTACAAAGCAAGTTAGTCAGCAGATGGTGTTGGAGTATGTAAAGGAAAGGTATGAGTGGGTAGTTGAAGTGTTGGAAAGGACGGTGAAATTTAAGAAAACTTTGTTTAACCTTGGTAACCATGAGTCAAGTTTGCATTTTTTAGTGTTAAGAGAGTTACCTTTCTTGACAGGGTGTGATGGACAAGTTGTAGCACAAGTAAGTAATGAAGATCTGTTAGAAATCTTTAACGAGTTTGAAGAGAAATTGTATAATCTTGAAAAGGAGAAAGAGTTTCATTATATTAGGGATAAGCCTATTGTAATAAAAGGGACTTTAATCTTAGGAATACCGGGGGAGAGTCATTCAACGGAAGGGAGTGATCCTGATTCTATTGCGCAGGTGCAGAAGACAAAAGAGGTTATTGCTAAAGCTAAAGATCTTTTGAGTCAAGCTGAGTCTATTATAATATACAACCATACGCAAGGGAAGTATGATATGTCTGTAGGTAGCTTGGATACTGCTTCAGTTTCTTTGAGACATTTTATGACAACTTTGCCTTCAAGGATTAAGACTAAAATTTTTGTGCAGTCGCATAATCATTGGAACCATACGCAGTTTTTTGAAAATAATGGGTTTTATTTTATTATGAATAATGCAGGGTTGCATAATGGTATCTTTAATTTATTAAGCTTTAATGATGAAGGAGTGAGTTGTTATGATGCAGACCCGGTTAACAAGAAGACGGTGAAACTTACATTAGCAAAAGTAGGGGTGCCGTTGAAGTCTAGAAGTGAGTTGGTGTCGAGGAATTATCCTGATCCTGATTATGTGGAGATTAGGAGTAATGTGCATATGGTGCTGGATAAGCTTTTTGGGAGACGATAAGTTTATAAAGACCCAATTTATCCACAAACACACTAGGGTAAGATTGTGAGAGCAAGCTTATGCCGGAGAAAGACGATTTCTCCAATATTGAAAAAATGGCAAAGATGTATTCAAGGAAGCGTGGGAAAGCAGGTAGTAGTAAGCCTGTCGATAAAGCTGTGCCTAGCTGGGTGAGTTATAAGCCTAATGAGGTTGAGCAGCTGATCGTGAAGTTAGCGAGGAAAGAGAAAACGTCTAGTGAGATTGGAATGATTCTTAGAGATACGTATGGTATACCTGATGTGAAGGCGTTATTAGGGAAGAAAGTTATGGATGTGATGAAAGAGAAGAAGTTGGCGAAAGAGTTGCCAGAGGATCTTACTAATTTGATTAAAAAACATATTGCAGTTATGAAGCATCTTGAAGAGAGTAGTCATGATATGGTGGCGAAGAGAGGGATGCAGTTGACTGAGTCTAAAATTAAGAGACTTGTTAAGTATTACAAAGGAAAAGGAGTATTGGCTGAAGACTGGATGTATAATAAACAGAAAGCTAAGTTGTTTGTTGAGTAAAATGGCAAAGAAAGTTATCACGAAAAAGGCGAGAGTGTCAGTAGTTAGGAAGAGATGGTACTCGGTAAAAGCGCCGAAAGTGTTTAATGAAGTTGTATTTGCCGAAACATTGGCAGCTGATCCGAAGTTGTTGAAAGGAAGAGGTATTACGACTAGTCTCTCTAATGTTAATAGAGGAATGAAGAAGCAAAACTTGGAAGTGAAGTTTAAGATTGTTGATGTGAAAGGTAATGATTGTTTAACAGAGTTTTATTCAATGGAGATTGCGTCGCCCTTTGTGAAAAGGTTAGTGAAAAGGGCTAAGAGAAGAGTGGATGATTCTTTTGTGGTTGAAACTAAAGATAATGTTAAGGTTAGAGTTAAGCCTTTGTTGTTAGTTAGAGAGCATGTGCAGAAGGGTGTTTTAACGGGGTTGAGAAAAGTTACGCAAGATTATTGTGAAGGGTTGGCAAAAGAAGTTGAGTTTAACGTGTTTGTTAACAAAGTTTTGGCTGGAGAAGTGCAGCGTGATCTGAAAGGGTTGCTGAAAAAAGTGTATCCAGTGTCGACAGTGCAGATTAGAGCTTTGCAAAGAGTGTAGAAAAGTTTTTAAGGGTGGTTTTTATTTCTGGAATTGATGCCTCTGTAGCTTAGTTGGCCAGAGCACGTGACTTGTAATCACGAGGTCGAGGGTTCGAATCCCTCCAGAGGCTTACAAAAAACTTATAAGTGATCGTCCTATAACAATAATTTGGGATGGAATCTATTATGAAAAGAGGGTTGATGATATTTTTAGTAGTATCTTTGTTTGTTTTAGTAGGGTGTTCAAGTAATGAGGTTTGTTTTTCAGAGGAAGAGTTAGAAGATATGTATGCTGATTTGGAGGATGGAAGTTCTGAAGAATCTGGTATTGCTTATGCTCCTTCGCAAGATAGTAAGAGAGAAGTGTTTGATAGGTTAAGTGTAATTGTTTCTGAAGATGTGGCTACGAGAGATGAAGATCTTTCAGTTGAGGATTGTAAAGAATTTCTTCAATTAGAAGGTTATTTCGTTTCTGAAGAAGAGGAAGAAGGAACATATAGAACCAGTGAGTCAAGGGATGATGATTCTGATGATGACGATTATGAAAGTGCAGCATCCTCTTAAGAAGTATTGTTATGTAAAAGGGCCAATTATTATAAATGAGAAGCCAAATCCACCTAATTGGGTATTGTTTGATCTTTGGTTAGAGGATTTCTTTAAACTTGAAGGATTGAGAAATTATGAAGTTTGGTTGTCTGGAGGGTTTTTAGCGCAGAGGTGGAAAACTTATGATATAGATATTACACTTGTGGGTGAGCTTGTCGACCTTAAAGAATTGGCGAATGTTATGATATAAGGTACTAGAATAGGGTATGGGAAGTATGGTCTGTTGTTTGATATACAGCATCATAATATTGCTCCAACTGAACCTTATTCTTTGGAAACTAAAAGGCAGGAAATTGAAAAAATTGTTTTTGCGGATAAAGTTGTTTTAAATGGGAAAGTTGTTACGGATTGGACGGATGGGGAGAAAATCAGTGATAATCTATGGAAAGTAAAAAGGTTAATGCCAAGTGAGAAGCAGATTAAAAATATGGAATCTAGGAAGTATAAAAAACCCCTTCTTTTGAATAATTGGTTGTGAGTAAATGTAGTAAATTTTATATAGTTCTAAGTTATGAGAGTTTGTATTAGTAAATGGAGGTGAAATGATGAAAAAAGTTTTGTTAGCTTTGTTGGTTGTAGTAGTGCTAGTTTCTTTGAGTGCTTGTACTTCTAGTGATGACGTTACTTTTACTGAAGATGAGTTGGAAGAGATTACTGATTCTATTGAAGAAGTTGAAGATGAAACGACTGAACTTTCTTATGCACCTGCAGTAGGTGATGTTAAGAAGTTAGTTAAAGAAGTGTTTATTGACGATCTTAAGGCAGAAGTGGCAAAGAAGATTGAAACAGAAAGGGAAAAGATGTTAACTGATGATGAGCTTGAAGGTATGATAAGCAAGGTTGAAGATTCTAGTCTACTGATGGAAGATCTTAAGGAAGACGATTTTGCAAATATTGAGGATTATGCCAAGATTGAAGATCTGAAACAGAATCTTGAAGAAATAGATTTGTTGTTAAAAGAGCTAGAATTGAGAAAGCAGAAATAGTAACAAGATTACTGGGACATTTTTTTATTTTGTTTATTTTATTCTTACTATTTTGCTACCAGGGAAATTATTACAGTTAATACAAAGAAGTCTATTTTTCTCAACGTTTAGTTGCATGTCTTTTAGCTTGAAAGTTAGTTTGCAGTTTGGGCAAGCAGCTTCAATATTGTTATACTTTTCATCCATTTTGTAGAAGTAATGAGTGGTTGTTTAAAAGAATTGTTATAGAAATGTTTTTATATTATAGAAGTACTTATATATTTTATGAGAAAAGAGGTTATTGTAGTTATTCTGTTATTGTGTCTAGTAGTTCCGGTTGTAGCGCAAGATGGTAGGTTGCAGAGAAGAGGTGCGCCAGTAGTTGAGACTGCAGATTTAACTGGTACAGTGGAAGTTGATACTCCTGAAGTTGTTGAAAGTACTGATAGTTTAGAAGTTGCTGGTACTGTAGAGATAACTGATACCTCTGATGTGGTTAGGACTGAAGAAGAAGTTAATACACAAGAAGAAGTTAGTTCTCAAGAAGAAACAACTCAACAAGAGACTAAAGAAAAGACTGCGCCGGTTGTTGATTGTATAGATATTAAAGGGGAAAGTGATATTGAACTCGATGATTATATTCTTTCAAACCCTGAAGGTAGTACTATAATTTTAACTGTTAAAGAAACTGTGAGTGAGCAAGCTGAAATTACAGAAACTTTGAGGGGTGAAGTGACGGAGAGTGATACTCTAGAAAGTAGTGCTAGAGGAGAGAGGGCTTCCGGAATGGAGGAAAGGATTGCGGTTGCGCAGAGTAGAGAAGGATTAGGTGAAGTTATCATTACACCTGATAAAGGTGGCCTTTCGCTTGATGGAGAAGGTCTTAAAGTTAAGACTGTTGATAATGCTGTTGCTACTGATTCAGTTTTTATTAAACCTTCTGAAGATTCTACCTATAAAATTAGAGCGAAAGTTGTGAGAGATTATACTGATGCTAAGAATATAAAAATTAAAGAGTATGGTGTGTCGTTAGTTGACTTGGGTTCATCGTTGCCAACGTTATATTCTTATACATTTACTCAGGATAGTGCTAACTTTTTGTTAGGAGAGGATTTTTTTCTAAGTTATCTACAGAACGGTAACAGTATTCAAAGGTTGAAAGGATTGTGTAGGTTGACTGAAGCTCGGTCTGAGTGTAATGATGGTGAGGATAATGATGGTGATGGTTATGTTGATTCTACAGGTATGTGTATTGATGGAAGAGTGTGTGGTTGCGATTATGATGGTGATGGTTTGTTAAGTG
>CAYTFL010000033.1:0-712 GCA_964437105.1 Candidatus Woesearchaeota archaeon
CAACCACTCTTTGATCTTCATTCTTACTAAAACTAGTCCACCTTTTCTTATACGACAACCTTTTCTCCACCAGCTCCTCTGACGGTTTTTTGAACTCTACAGCATCACCATACTTCATACATCTAGGACATAAGAATAACACTGTACCTTCCACTATAGCTTGCTGCACTTCCCCATGATACCCACACATTTCGCACGTTGCCATAGCTCCTATAATAACCTAGAAATATTTAAGCTTTATCTTGATCTTTAACAACTGATATAACCCAAATACTTAGAAAAAGCGACCTTTCCTTAGCATGTAATGCAACTGATCACCATTAACCACTACAGGCATTTTAGTCCTAAACTGCATAATGCCTAACAAATAACTCATCTCCTGCACCGCCTTCGGCACATATTTGACATACGGCGGGTCAAGATATCCTTCAGTAAAACTTTTTTCCACAACCAAACTATTCACTTCAAACATATGTTTCCATCTATTCTCACTAAGTAAATTAACATGCGACTCATCTTTAGCAACTGTCCACTTATCTTTCTTAAATCTTTTAGAAAACCCTTTAATGTTTGGCACAGTTACATAAACTAACCCTCCCTCTTTAAGAAACTTATAACACTTCTCCACAACCTTCTTAGGATCTTCTAACCTTGAAAGAACATCTAATAACAAAATCGCATCAAACTGTTTCTCCTCAACATCAAGCTCTTC
>CAYTFL010000033.1:754-6983 GCA_964437105.1 Candidatus Woesearchaeota archaeon
TTGCATTAAACGTTGTAAGTTCAGTAACTCTTTTCTCATCTTTAGAAACTCCTGTATACTGATACACCCCTTTCCCAAACATTTCAAAGAAGTCAAACGCTTCCTCACCTACAAAAAGTATATGCGCACCTTTCTCCAAGTTACTTTCCAAATACTTCGAAACAAACAAAAACCGTTCCTTCTTCTGCCTATCCCTCAAAACCATATTTGCCTAATTCAACATTCTGTTTATAAAAATTTCGCAAATCCCTCAACTCAAAACACTTCCCGATTCCGAACCATAATAAGACTTAAGACCCATAATACATTTAAACAAACCAACTTCCCAATGAGGCATGGAACTATCCATAATTATTCCTGCTTTCAACGAAGAAAAAAGACTTCCAAGAACTCTTCAAGAGACCGTTTCTTACGCAGAACAAAACCTTGACAAGTATGAAATAATCGTTATAAACGACGGGTCTAAAGACAAAACTAAAGAAGTTGCTTTAAAATTCAAAGATAAAGGTGTTCGCTTATTAAACAACCCCAGAAACATGGGTAAAGGGTTCAGTATTAAGTACGGTATGGTTCACGCCAAACACGATCCAATTCTTTTCATGGACAGTGACCTTGCAACCCCACTTTCTGAAATAAAAAAGTTCTACAAATCTCTCAATGAAGGCTACGACATAGTCATCGCATCACGAAACCTAAAAGAGTCTGTAATTACTGTAAAGCAACCAAAGTACAGGCAACTCCTTGGCAAAACCTTCCCATTACTAGTAAAAACTCTCTTAAACCTTGAAACGAAAGATACTCAATGCGGCTTCAAAATGTTCAAAAGGGACGCAGCCAGAAAAATCTTTCCTCGACAAAACATTCTTAGGTTTGCCTTCGATGCAGAGATATTATTCATTGCTAAGCTTTTAGACTTGAAAGTAAAAGAATCGCCTGTCGTTTGGACAGACATGGAAGGCAGCAGTCTATTTATTATAAAGGACACTCTCAAAATGCTCAGAGACATTAACAAAATCAGGTATTACCAATTCAGAAAGAGGTATAAATAACCTCTAATAGATTAATAATCCATATAAACCCTAACAAGATTCTCCCCCCTCATGTACAACAAGAACAAAATACTATTCATTCTCCTTCTTGTCTTTATCTTAACAATTAACATCTCTGCAAACACCCAAAAATCTCTTACCTGGGATGAACCTTTATTCATATTAAACGGATTATACTATCTTGAGGAAGGCACAGCATTCAACTCAAACCAGCCCTTACTTTCAAGTATAATCAGCGCAACCCCTTTAGTATTCCTAGACATTGAACCTTTAGAATATGAAGACATTGATTACCTTTTCAAAGACGCAAAAAAAGTCTTCCCTTATTACAAGAATAACGATTTAGACACAATAACTTTCTGGTCACACATTGGCTTCATCCTATTCTCTCTAATCTTTGCCTACTTTGTATACAAATGGGGGAAAGAGCTTTACGGGAAAAGAGCAGGATTATTTGCACTATTCCTTTACACATTCTCAGTCACCATCCTAGCTTGGACAACTTCTGCAACTCCTGACTTTCTATCAGTTGGTTTAATGTTTATCTCTCTCTATTACTTTTGGAAATACTTAAACAAAGATCAAACAAAATTCTTAATCTACAGTTCAATTTTTCTTGGTTTAGCAACCGCCGCAAAGATCACAGCCTTATTCTTACTACCTATTTTTTTCATCAACTACTTAATATACTATCGACAGATCACTATTCAGAACCTTAAAAAAATAATTAAGACTTTCTTAATCATCGGCATTATCAGCTTTTTAGCCCTCTCCCTAGTTCACATAAAAGACATTGGCCCTCTATACGATACTGAAGACCCTTTCTATCAAAACGAAGTCGGCGGCGAATTTAGAACTGAAGAAAGACTAGAAGGCATACTTGACAACTACATCTCTGAAGAATCTTCTTTCCGTCCTTACATAAAAAGTCTTGTCACAGAATTCCCTCTCCCTGCAAAAACTTTCTTTCAAGCTTTGTACACTCATAGTCAAGATAGCGTTAGCAGCGGCAGAGCCTCTTTCATGTTTGGCGAGTGGAAAATAGACGGCTGGTGGTATTACTACATCATTGTCTTCCTGATTAAAGTACCCATTCCTATCATCCTATTCTTCTTATTATCCTTATTATACTTCAAAAAGGCAAAACACCATGACATAAAAAATGAGTTATACTTAATCATTCCAATTTTAGTTTGGTTTATTTTATTCTCATTTGTCAGTAGGATAGACGCAGGAATAAGACACATGCTTTTAATGTTCCCATTCATTTTCCTACTTTCATCAAAGTTAATAAAACTAAGAAACAACAAACTCATCAAATATACTCTAATCCTCCTTTCCATTTGGTTAGTATTAACCACTCTCTTAACTTTCCCTTTCTACGTTTCCTATTTCAACGAAACCGTTGGAGGCAGCGAGAACGGATACAAGTTATTAGGCGCAGGTAACGTAGACCTTGGCCAAGATATGATCCACATTGAAGGATACCTTGAAGATAACCAGATTGATTTCATTAAACTACATTATAATGGTGTTGAGACTCCCGATTATAGAAACATTAACTATGAACTAATTGACTGTAATGAAACAGAAGGCTTAATCATGATTAGTGCAGGAGTATTACAAGGCGCATCTTACAATGGCGAGTACAGAAATACTTTTCCTGATCAAGAATGTTTTTTCTGGTTATACAACCAAACCCCTATTGATAACATCGGCGGTTCTATCTTAATATACAACCACACGATTAATTAGTACAGAGATTAACAAAGTTAATAAATGGTAACCAATAGACCCTGCAAATATGGACATACTATTTATCAGCCCACCGATTTCAGTTGACGAAAGATACGGAAAAACCGTGGGAGAAGCTGGTGGACACTTACCACCTCTTGGTCTAGCCGCACTAGCTGCTTACACAAGAGAAAGAGGCTTAACTGTTGACATTATAGACTCCTTAGTCCACAATTACACTGTAGAAGATGTAATCAATGAAATAAGGGATAAAAGGCCAAAAACCGTTTGCATCTCAGCAATTACTGCAGTATTTAACAGATCTGTTGAATGCGCTAAAAAGATTCTAGAAGAATTCCCAGAGACATTAGTTATAATTGGCGGCCATCACGCAACGATAATGTCAAAAGAGATAATGACTAAATACGATTGTTTTGACATCCTTGTTTACGGTGAAGGAGAAATAACTCTCCACGATATCCTACAAAACTTCAAATCAAAAGAAGAAAATAAAGAAACTTTACTGTCAGACAAAAACCTTTTAGAATCAATAGACGGCATTGTGTTCAAGCATAACGGCGAAGTTATAAAAAACAAAGAAAGGAAACAAATTGAAGACATCGATATCTTACCTTTCCCAGCCAGAGACTTATTACCTATGAACAAATATATTCCATTACCAAACCAATATAAACGCCTTCCCAGCATCCATATGTTAGCAATAAGAGGTTGCCCTTTTTCCTGCGACTTTTGCAGCAATAACGCAATCTTCGGCCAAAGGTTTAGATCCAGATCACCTCAAAAGGTAGTTGAAGAAATAAAGCACCTAATAGAAATATACGGCGCCAAAGAAATTTCTTTCTGGGACGACTTACTCACTGTAAATAAAAGGTGGGTAAACGAACTTTGTGACGAAATTCTCAAAGAAAAAATAGACATTACTTGGACTTGTTACGCAAGAGCTGACTGTGTAAGCCCTGAACTACTTAAGAAAATGAAGAAGGCAGGCTGCTGGAACATATTCTACGGTTTTGAAACTGGCAACCAAGAGCTTCTTGACAACATTAACAAAAGGATAAAAGTTCAACAAATAAGAGAAGCTGTTAAGTGGACAAAAGACGCAGGCATAGAAATCCGTGCTTCCTTCATGATCGGCCTTCCCGGCGAAACCCCTGAACTAGGAGAGCAAACAGTAGATTTCGCTATAGAACTTGACCCTGACTACGCTCAATTCTGTATAAACACTCCTTTCCCTGGTACAAAGCTATATGAAAACGCAAGCAAATGGGGCACATTCGACAATACTGACTTCGACAAGTTCACTATTTGGGAACCAATCTTTCTTCCTTATGGTTACAAAGATAAAGAACAGCTAATGATGATAGAAAAAAAAGCTTTCAGAAGATTCTACCTAAGACCTAAATACATTTTTAACAGGCTTCAAAAGATTAACTCAATGGATGACATAAAAAGATACCTGAAAGGCTTTAGATTCGTGATTGGCTTTTCAAAATAGATTTTACCTGCATAAGTTTAGGCTTTATAATAATTGCTTGGAGCAGTATTTATTGAAGAAAGTAACTGATCATATGTTGGTTTTTTCTTTGCCCTCCTACCCTTAGTAACAAAATCTTGTAAAGAAAGATATTCTTTGTAGGCTTCGTCGTCGAATTGTACTTCAACAGGTTTCATCTATAGAACAGTCACTCCTTTTCGTAGTCTCTTTTTTAGTTCATCGCTGATGTCTTCTCTGTAGATCCAGATTATGCCTTCTTTTAGTTGGGCTATTTTTCCACTTTCTTCAAGATATGAAAGTATGACGTTAAGGGTGGGCCTCATAATCTTTTTCTTTAGTCTTCTATCTATTTCATTTTTTGAGAGAGGGTCTTTTGATTTTTTTATGATTGCTTCTACATTAAGTATGGTGTCTAACCTTGGATAGTGTAAAACTTGTGTTTTTTGCAACATAGTATATACTTATGCCATAGTATAAACTTATATATAAGCCTTTTGATATCTTAAACACCATAAAATTTAAAAGTAGTCTGGATCGTAGGCATGGAATGGTCAAAGTATTACTGATATTTCCACCGTATTCTCTGAAAGAGAGGTATAATAATGAAGTTGGTGAAGATATAGGTGGACATTTGCCCCCTTTAGGGTTGTGTTACATTGCATCTTACCTAGAGAAGCATGGGCATGAAGTGAAGATTATGGACTGTCCGGCGCATATGCAGACGCAGGATGATGTTCTTAAAGAAGTTGAAGAATTCAAACCGGATGTGGTTGGGTTGGCCGCTGTCACTCTTCTAATTGATAGGGCGGTGGAAATAACTACTAAGATTAAAAATCTGTTTCCGGATATTACTGTTATTGTTGGTGGACCACATCCAACGCGATTACCTGAGGAAACTCTTGAGGTTACTAAGTGTGACGTTGTTATCAAGGGTGAAGCGGAGTACGCTTTCTTGGACGTTGTTAACGATATTGAGAAGTATAAGAAGGAAAAGATTGTAGAAGGTAGGATGGTGATGGACCTTGATGATATACCTATGCCCGCCAGGCACCTTCTTGACATGAGTAAGTATAACGCGTTGCCGAATAGTTACAAGGTTGCAGAGAACGTTGTACAGATTATGACCACGAGAGGGTGTCCGTACACGTGCACGTTTTGCGCGGATGCTAATGGTAAGTATAGAAGAAGGAGCGTCGAAAAAGTTATTGAAGAGATTAAGCACCTTCAAGACAATTATGGGATTAAAGAAGTGGCATTCTGGGATGATGTGTTCACGTTGAATAGAAGTTGGGTAATGAAGTTTCTTAAGATGATGGAGGATGAAAAGATTGTGTTAGCGTGGAGCTGTTATGCACGGGTTGACACGATTGATCAGGAAATGGTTAACTATATGGCGAAGATGGGCTGTTGGAACATTTTCTTTGGTATTGAGTCAGGTAACCAGGAGTCGTTAGACATAATTAAGAAAAGGACGACGTTAGATATGATACGTAAGGGTGTGCAAATATGTAAGAATTCTGGGATTGAAGTTAGAGGTTCTTTTGTTTTAGGTTTGCCTGGAGAGACGCCAGAGATGGGTAGGAAGACTATCGACTTTGCTATTGAACTTGATCCGGATTATGCGCAGTTTTCTATCGCTACACCGTTCCCAGGAACTGAGTTGTACGATACTGTTGATGAGTGGGGAGAGATGAATAAGAATTATAAGGATTTTCATATCTTTACACCTGTGTTTGTGCCAAAGGGGTATAAGGACGCTGACGAGTTGCAGAATATGCAAAGGTTGGCTTTCAGAAAGTTTTACTTTAGGCCTAGTTATGTTATAAAAAGGGTTGGTAAGATTAGGAATATGCGGGATGTGAAGCGGAATCTTAAAGGTGTGTCAATGGTTCTTGGAATGAGTGGATTAAGGAATTCAGATCAATAATTC
>CAYTFL010000034.1:0-6882 GCA_964437105.1 Candidatus Woesearchaeota archaeon
CAAACCGTAAGTTTCATTAGCACTATCGGATTCAACAAGTGCGATGATGCTTTCATGTACATTTTGTGCAGTACCCGACATGTATTCAGTTACTTCTTCCCAGACAGGGTGTGATCCTTCAAGGACAATGTCAATTAACTCTTCTCCTTTCCTTGATTCAGCAATTCCAAGAGCTTTTCTGTAAGTCCTTGCAAGTGGCCTAGTTTTGATCCGAGTTGGAGTAACATATTTTCTTTCTAGATCAGCATATCTGTTTGGAGAGCCATCAGGTTTTGTACCGAAAGCTTTAGCTCGTTCTTCATCAGTAAATGCAATATCCATTAAATGTAGTTGTGGAAGTAATAGTTTGTATAATAAAACTCCGCCTTTCTCAACGTCACCAGCGATCTTATGAATAGTGTGCCTACCTTTTTCTTGTAATTCTCTCTGACGTCCTTGTTCCCTTAATAGAGCAGCTGTCCTTTCATCCATAACTGCGCTAACTTGTTGGACTTTTGCTTCTGCCCTAAACCTTTCTACAGCCTCAACTTTTGCTCTTTCTATTGCGATCTCTGCGTACTGGCCACTGGATAAGAATTGAATAAAACCTTGGACCATCTGTCTTATCTTTACTTGTAACCAGTTAAGATTCTTTGGTTCTTCCCATTTAAACTCATAAATGCTGCAAGGTGCAGGAGTTTGGCCACCGTAAACCATACCTTCAGAAATTATTTGAACCTCATCAACTACTATATCTCGTGTACCCATTAGTAAAGATAATTTTCCTAAAGGAATAGGTTCAACATGATCTGCAGCTTGACGTAATTTAGTGACCTTAGGATATTTTGAAGGATTCCCTATTAGGAATTCACCTTCATTCAATATGGTGTCATCAATAGCTACTGTTCCTTTAACTCGATAAACTCCAGCTTTTTTAAAATCCCTAGTTGCAAATTCAGTTTGGTCAAGAGCAACAGATTCTGCAAAAACTCTGCCTGTACTAGATTCTCTTAAGTTACCTTCTTGATCTCTATACCATTCAAAGTCTAAAAATGAATACTCGTCTCTTAATACTTGCTCTAACTGCATGTCAAGCATTTGTATTTTTCCATCAAGAGGCGATAATTTCCATAAGGTAGGAATGCCCATTATGTAACCAACAGAAGTTGTTCTAGCAGTGAGATATGAGTTTTTGATAGGTCCTTGAATATAATGTTGAACACTTGCTAGACCAGGCTCAAGAAATGGAACCTGAAGTAAAGAGTCAACGTTAAGTCCACGGTTTAGACGAGTGTCACTAGCCGCCATTACTGTCGTTGGAGATCCCAGTTTTCTAGCTTTTTTTACAGTAGCATTATGAGGGTCTGAAGCGAGGAACTCTCCTACCCTAAAAAACAAATAAGGATCTCTCCGGCCAGCGGCTCTATAAACTTCTTCAGCACACTTTCTAAATAATGAGTGGCTAACTACAGTTAAACCTCTAAGCTGTTCTTCAGTTCTGCCAATTGCAGTAAGAAATTTTTCATATTGTTTAGGATGGTCTGTCTCAACGTAATGCCTAAGAATACCTAATGCGACAGCGTCTAATTCCGGAGCATTTGGGTCAAAAACCATAAGTTTGCAGCTAATAATGTGTTATATAAGCCTTTTGTCACTAAAATTTCAGAAAGGTTTATATGTATTTATAGTTACTAATAGAGCTATGGGAAAAGAGGTATTGATTCCATTTCATCTATTAGCATTTTATGAAGATAAGTTATTAGACAGTTATATGCTATCAAAAAATGTTATTGAAAACTCGCCGCCGTCGGTATTAGAGATGGTTTCTAAGATGAAAGCGTTTTATATTCATAAGATGGCGCAGAAGAATGTGCCTGCATATAAGAGTTTTTGTAGGAAAAAAGTTTTTAGTAGGATTGAAGATGTGCCGCAGACAGATAAAAAGAATTATGTGAAAAAGTTTTCTTACGGACGAAGGTGTGTGGCGGGACAGTTGCCTAAAGTTGGAAATATTGAAGAGTCGTCAGGGTCATCAGGTAAGCCAACTAACTGGATTAGGTCTTTAAAGGAAGAAGATTTGTTGTATAAAGCTGCGCAGTTTGAGTTTTCTTACATATTTAATGCGCATGAAGTGAATTACATTGTGTTGAGTGGATGGTCTTCAGGACCGTGGGCGACAGGGTTAAAGTTCTGTCAGTTATTACAGCATTATACGTTAGTAAAGAATACTACAGCAGATATTGATAACATAGTTAGGACGTTGAAGCAGTTAGGACCTAAACATAATTATATGATTGCAGGGTACCCGCCTTTCTTAAAGAATCTTGTAGATAGTCCGGCATTGAATTGGAAGAAGTATAATATTTCTATGATAACAGGAGGAGAGTCTACTTCTGTTGCTTGGAAGAAGTATATTAGGAAGAAGTTAGGGAATAAGAATGCTAAGATCATTTCATCGTACGGTGCGTCGGATATTGACATTGGTATTGGGTTTGAGACGCCGTTCTCTGAGTGGGTGAGAGAGTTGGCACTGGATAATGAAATGTTAAACAGAGAGTTGTTTGGATCAAACAGAAATCCTATATTGTTTCAGTATAACCCGTTAATGCATTATATAGAAAATACAGGTAAGGGAGATTTTACTGTTACATTGTTAGATGATTCAGTTGCGTCTCCAAAGATAAAATATAATTTGCATGATCACGGGGGAGCGATAAAGTATAAAGAGATTGTTAAAACAATAAAAAGGTATGAGCCTGATAAGCTTAAGTCTTTCTTGAAGAGGAATAAAACTTTGAAGTTGCCGTTCCTTTACGTGATGGGGAGAGTTGACGGAACAATATCAATTGGAGGTAACAATATTTACCCTGAGCAGATTGCTGTGGCTTTACAATCGTCAAAGTATACGAAGAAGATTAACCGTTTTATGATTGGAACGAGCAGAGATAAATCTCTTAATGTACATTTTTATGTGCATGTAGAATTGAAGAAGGGTGTTAAGAAGGATACAAAAGTTAAGGAAAGTCTACAACGGACAATCTTAAAGCATCTGTTAAAAGTTAATTTAGAGTTTAAAGAGTATTATCATAATCATAAGAGTAACCAGGTTTATCTGAAACCGAAGGTGAAGTTTTATGAGTTTGATAAAGAAGACATGTTTAGAGAGCAAGATTCTAAAGTTAAGAATAGTTATATCTTAAATTAAAGTTTTACAGTTTTTAAGAATTTTATGATCTCTTGACAGAGTTCTTTAGGTTTTTCTAATGGCAATTGATGGTTTCCAGGTTCAAACACGCTGAGCTTAGAGTTGGGTATAAGATCATGAATCTCTGAAGCAAGTTTATAGCTAATAACTCTATCTTTCTTTCCTGCAATCACTAACGTCGGTAGTTTAAGGCTTTCCAAAGTCTTGATAAGATCTTTTTCCCTTTTGGTAGCGTACTCTTCTGCAGAGTCAAGACATTCTAAGACTGCTTTGAAAGGTGTGTAGTATATTTCGTCAAAAATTTGGTAAAGAATGTTCTCGTGAGAAATCTTTTGCAAGTCTAAGGCCTTAACATTTTCAAAACGTTTGTTTTTGATAACTCCCAAACTGACTAGTTTACGAAGGAAGTAACCAATAGCAGGATTTACGTTCAATTCGCGGTACCTCTTGTAAGGGTAACGGAATGTAGTTTGTATAAGTACCATAGCCTTAGGAAGTAATGTTTTGAACTGGTTGCAGTAAACAATGGCTAATGAGCCGCCAAAACTGTGGCCAACCATCGCATAATTCTTAATCTTTTCTTTTTGGAGAATTTGTCTAATGTCGCCAGCGAAGTTTTCTAAATGGTAATATTGTAGTTCTTCAGGGACGGAAGACCAGCCGTGGCCACGTAAGTCCACACCTAACGTGCTGTAACCGTGTTTGTGGGAAACTCTTGATACACCTTTCCACTCTGTCGAATTGCCGCCTAAACCGTGTAAGTATAATAGAACAGGTTTTTTTTCATCACGTTGAACATAATTATAGAACACTCTAAGATTGTCTTTGGTCTTCACCGACTTTTTCATATAATTTCATTAGTTATTATAGTTTATAAAAGTTGTTCCTTTTTCTCCATTAAGCGAAAAGTATTTAATGATGTATATGTTAAGCCAATATATGTTTAATCCAATGTTCAATAATAAGCTAAGTACACGAACAAAAATTATTGGGTCATTCGTTTTCTTGCTACTGGTTGCAGGGTTTGTAGTAGATTATACAGATTATGGTGTGGAAAGTGAAGTGACCGGAGCTGTAGTTTCTGAGACTGAAAGTTCTGGGTTTGGTTGGACTTCAGGTATTATATTGGCGGCTTTAGGAATAACAGGTATCCTTGTGGTAATGTTTTCTTATGCTAAGTGGAAGAAGCAGAAGTAGTTAAGGCAAGTGTACATACGTTTGTAAATAGAATCTATGATCATCAGGGTTTTCTAAGAGTAATACGTCAGGCCAACCTTCCTCTCTAACTAGACCTTCCAAAAGCATCATTGCCCTTGGTTCGTTTTTTTGAGTGTCACCAACATGTCTAATATTAACAATTCTTAACCTCCCGGGTTTTAAGCCATGTTTGCCTTCAGCATAAACTAAAGCCTGTTCAGAGGTTGCGTAACCTTCTTCATTACCTAAAATCTTTCCAAGAGAAACCTCACCATACATATCGCGACAGTTTTCTGAGATTAATGTAACAGATGTATCCATGAAGCAGAGTTATATAGAAGAATATTTAACCATTTCTATACCCGAAACCACCAAAACCTTTAAAAACACCCAGGTTTCCCTAGAAAGAAATGAGTAAGAAAAGTAATGGACTGAATGCTGGAAAAAAGCTGCAAAAGAGAAGGAAGCAAAGCTTGATGTCTAGCAGGAAGCATAAGAGAAGAGTGTTTAATCTGAAAGTTAAAGCAGACCCTCTAAAGGGAAGTTCTCAAGCTAAAGCTATATGTCTAGAGAAAGTGCAGTTGGAAGCGAAACAGCCTAACTCGGCTATGAGGAAAGCTATCAGGTGTCAGTTAATCAAAAACGGTAAAAAGATTACAGCGTTTGTGCCAGGTATGAATGCTATCAAGATGGTGGATGAGCATGATGAAGTTGTGATCGAGTGTATCGGTGGAAAGATGGGTCGAGCCAAGGGAGATATTCCATGTGTACGGTGGCAAGTTATCAAAGTTAATGATCAATCGTTAAGAGCGTTAGTAAAAGGTAAGATAGAGAAAGGTAGAAGATGAGCGAGTTAAAACTTTTTGACAGATGGGAAACGAGTAATATTAAGGTAGAAGATCCTGGGTTGATTAAGTACATTAACCTGAGGCCGATCATTGTACCTCGTACTGGTGGAAGGAATGTTAAAACACAGTTCTGGAAAACAAAGAATCATGTGGTTGAAAGGTTGATTAACAAACTGATGATACCAGGGCATAAAGGGAAGAAGCATAAGATTAGTTCTGCGAAGTGTACTGGAAAAGCTACGACCGCTTACCACATTGTTGAGGAAACGTTTAAGATTATAGAGAAGAAAACAGGTAAAAATCCTGTGGAAGTTTTTGTTAAAGCCTTAGAGAATGCTGCGCCGCGTGAAGAGATTACAACCATTGAGTACGGTGGGGCAAGGTATCCTAAAGCTGTAGAGTGTGCTCCGCAAAGGAGAGTTGACTTGGCCTTACGGTTAATGACTCAGGGAGCGTATGCAAGTTCTTTTGGTAAGAAAATCTTGGTGCAGGATGCTCTGGCGAATGAAATTCTAAAAGCCTATAAGTTAGATCAAGGAAGTAATGCTATAGGTAAGAAGCTTGAATTAGAAAGGCAGTCTGATGCTAGTAGGTAAATAGTTGTTTTATATTCATTAATTTTATATAGTTCTTATTTTGCACAAAGTGTAGAATGAGTTTATACGTAACAGATGAAACGAGAAGATTAACTGAACAATATCCTATTGATGAGTTGTTCGGAAGGCCAAGAGAGTTTTGGATAAAGCAAAGATCAAAAAGATTTCCTACAAGGTTTTTTAATGCTTCTCGAGCGCAGCATGTTCAAGTTTAAGAAATATTAGGTAGGTTGATATTAAGATCAGCTGTTAGAGGAGAGTGGGGAGGTATTGAATCAGATTGGAGGCCTCCCGAAGTTGAAGAGTTTAGAAAAGGAAGAGGAAAGTTAAACTATTTTGGAAGAGGTCTTGCAGACGCTATCGATGCTAACTATTTAGATTTTGAGGAAAATGAAGGGGTAGTATACTATGTTCCTAAAGAAGGGCTTATGCAGTATATTCAGAGTAAAGTGATACCTTAAAATTATATCAGTTAGCTTTATATATGACCTCTTAATCAGAATTTATATGAGATATGAAAAGGTTGACGATAATAGAATAAGAATCATACCAGAAACAGATGAAATTGAGAGGATCTTATTCACCATTGCAAGGAAGTCGTATGAAACAGCTGCACCAAGAGGTAGAGGGCGTGAACAGCCGTTCTTGCATTGTGTGGAAGAGGGGCCGAATTTTAAGGGATGTATTACTCAAGATCTTATCGGGGAACCAATGTTGTTAATGGATTATATCAACGGTAGAGATTGTAGGACGAAAGTGTATAAACTTAGAGGAGAATGGTTCCTTGATTCTTACGCGTTCAGACAGAGGAAGGTTACTAGTGAAGAGTTTCTAGATGGAGTAGTAAAGGATGATCCAGAAAAGTTCTTAGATTCAGTTGTTGAGGAGTTGAGTAGATGACAGTTTTAGTAGTACAGGGGTTTGAAAGGAGAGAAGCTCCTACAGATTTTGATGCTTTCCTAAATGGATTGGTTGATGCTGAAGATGCGAAAAAGGCTGCAGTGAAAAAGGAAATGGAGACTAACTATGGTGAGTGGGTGTATCATTTTGAGTTGTT
>CAYTFL010000035.1:0-6815 GCA_964437105.1 Candidatus Woesearchaeota archaeon
GTGTCTCCTACAATTTCTAATGGGGTTTTTGGGATTCCTCTTTCATAACTTTGTTTGTGTACTTTTCCGTTGCGGTTGACTGTAACTGTAAGATGTTTTGATAAAGCGTTAACACATGATACACCTACTCCATGTAAACCGCCGGAAACTTTGTAAGAACTTTTATCGAACTTTCCGCCAGCGTGTAATACAGTTAGTACAACTTCAACAGCGGGACGCTTTTCTACAGGATGTATGTCAACAGGGATACCTCTTCCATTGTCTGTAACAGTTATAGAGTTGTCGGGGTTGATTGTTACAAGAATTTTTGTACAAAAACCGGCAAGTGCTTCATCAATAGCGTTGTCAACAACTTCGTAAACAAGATGATGTAAACCTCTTACACCTGTGTCACCTATGTACATGGCAGGACGTTGTCTAACTGCTTCTAAACCTTTCAAAACTTGAATGCTTGTTGCTTTATATTCACTCATTTTTCCCACTAGCTTGTCGCTTTTTTTCTGTAAAGATCTAACGAAAATATCGTCTAATCCTAAGTATTTTTGAGTGAAGTTTATTTATATGCTTTTCGGCTCTCAGATCGCTAGTATTTAGTAAGTAAGAGGCTTGTATTGTCCGAATTCTATTTTTGGAGAAAGCTAATTAGAAAGGTTTAAAAATGGGTAAAAATAAAGCCCATATAATGAAAAAAGTATTTTTAGATACAAACTTTCTGATGGCTGTATTAGAGTTGAAAATAGACATCTTTACGGAGATTCAGAAGGCTTGTGACTTCCCATATCAACTTTTTGTGGTAGATAGGACTTTAGACGAATTAGAAAAATTTATAAATGGCTCCTTACTTTCCAAGAAACAAGCAGCTCAGTTTGGCATGAAACTTATTGAGTCGCAAAAGATTCAGGTTCTTAAAACTGAGGACCCTAGAACGGTTGATGAAATCTTACTGGATTTCACCGACAGTGTAATTGCGACTGTTGATAAGGAACTGAAACAGGCGTTGCAAAAAAAAGGAGTGCCTGTGCTAACGATACGGCAACGTAAGTATGTCGTGTTACTGTAAAAATGTACTATAATATACAAGTCAAAGGACATGTCCGAGTTGATCCCAAACTTTTTGGGCTGGATATAAAAGAAGCTATCAAATCTTCGTTACAAGAAAGGTTTGATGGATATATTTCTAAGGATCTAGGAATTATTGTAGGAGTAGTATCAATCAATGAAGTTGGAGAAGGTGTTGTGATCTCTGGTGATGGTGCCGCTTATTACGAAACTGAGTTTAGCGTTTTAACATTTAAGCCAGAAGTTGGTGAAGTTGTCTTAGGAAGGATATCTGATATTACTGACTTCGGCGCATTTATTACAATTGGTCCAATTGATGGAATGATTCATGTTTCACAAACTATGGATGATTATGTAAGCTTTTCAAAAAGTAACGTTTTGACTGGTAAAGAAAGTAAAAAGAATTTGAAAGTTGGAGATCATTGTCGTGCAAGAGTTATTGCAGTTAGCTATAAAGATGTTTCAAACCCTAAGATAGGATTGACGATGAGGCAACATAGATTAGGTGCAGTGTCGTGGATTGAAGCAGATCTAAAAAAGGAGACTAAGAAGAAGAAATGAAAAAAGTATGTAAGAAATGTCGACTGTTTGTTGAAGGTTCAGTGTGTCCAATATGTAATAATAGTAACTTTACTGATAATTGGAAAGGGCGGTTGAATGTTATTGATGCAGAGAAGTCAGAGATTGCAGAAAAAGTTGGAATTAAAGTAAAAGGAGAATATGCTATTAAGGTGAGGTAAAGATGGAAGTAGAAATTTTAAAAGAGAAGGAAGTTTCTTTGCTTGAAAGGAAAAGAGTAAATGCTATGGTAACATTTGATGGTGGTGCAACGCCTTCTATATTAGAGTTTAAAGCAGTATTGGCAAAACAGTTGAATGTTGATCCCAAATTAATTGCAATAAGGCATGTTTATCAGAAATATGGTTTTACGAAAGCTAAAGTTATTGCACATATCTATAAGAATAGAAAAGCTCTTTTACATTTAGAAAAGTTGAAGAAAGCTGAGCGCAAAGCAGAGGAATCTAAGAAGAAAGAAGCCGAAGAAAAAGCTAAAGCTGCAAAAGAAAAAGTAGTTGAAGAAAAACCTAAAGCTGCAGAAGAAAAAGTAGTTGAAGAAAAACCTAAGGAGAGTTCTAATGGCAAAGAAGCAAGTAAAGAATAAAGTTACTAGTAAAAAGTATGCACGGTATAAAGATGGTAAAGCTGAAGGGTTTTGTCAAAAGTGTGGTCCTGGAATTTTTTTAGCGCAACATAAAGATAGACAGTGTTGTGGTAAATGTGGTTATACTTTGTTTACTAAGAAAGAATAAAATTATTTTTGTTTCTAAAATTAATTCTATAGCGTTAGCTAAATGTTTGTAAACCCTGGGAAGATGCTCCGAAGAACATCTTCCTGGGGAAAAAGAGGTGATAATAATTAGTAGGCAGAACTACTATATAAGCTTTTCGGTTGTCTTAACTCGAGAGTGGTGGCTTAACCCTTGTCAGTTATGATTGCAAGGACTCCGGCAATGGTCAAAGTGGGAATAAAGCCGTCAATTTGGTCAGTTAAATCTAAGATTTCTCCGAATTGTAAAGCACCCATTCCGCCCCATAACCAAATTCCTAAGAAACCACCAGCAATGTCAAAAAAAGTTCCGAAAACTGTTATGCGACCAATAAAAAAGTCTGCAACGTCAAACGCTACTGAAAGTAAAAGTTTCATTGAAGTTGAAAATGCGCTCATGTTTTATTGTTAGTTGTTTGTGTTAATATAACTTTTGTTTTAATGTTTTTGAAATAGAAACTTATTTATAGTATGTTACTATGTGTATATTATATGGTATTAATCCGAAGAACCAAAAAGAGGAATGTGACTCGACGGAAGGCACCTAAAAAGAGGGCAAAGAAAAAAACAGTTAAGCGAAAACCTAAACGCAAAGCTAAGAAAAGAAAGAAGGCTGTTAAGCGTAAAGTTAAGAAGCGCTAAGTAAAGAAGCGTAAAAAAGTAGCTAAGCGTAGAAAGGTTAAGAAGCGTAAAAAAGCTAAGAAGCGCAAAGTAAAGAAGCGTAGGAAAGTTGCTAAGCGTAAAAAAGTAAAGAAACGCAAAAAAGCACCTAAGCGAAAAGTTAAGAAGCGCAGAAAAAAAGCTAAGCGTAAAACTGTTCGAAGAAAAAAGAGGAGACGTTAAGTCTTCTGTTAATTTTTTCCTTGTAGTCCGAAGGCTGTAAACTTAAAGGAATAGTAATATTGTTCCGATAAGGAAACAGTACCAAGCAAAATAATGGAACTTGTTCTTGATAATTAGTTTTATAAGAATCTTTAGAGATATGTAGCCTATTATTACTGTAAGTATTAGTCCAAAGATCATTGTTAGACTTAAAGGTTCTGGGCTGAAGTCGAAAATCGTTGCGCCAATGATTGCAGGGACTGCTAGGAGAAAGGAAAAGGTGGTAGCTTGCTCTTTATTGACTCCAAAGAGTAAACTAGTGGATATGGTTGAACCTGAGCGAGAAACGCCTGGAATGATTGCTAAGCCTTGTGCAGTGCCAATGATTAGTGAGTCGTACCATTTTAGTTTTCTTTTACTGCTAACAAACCTTGTGCTTAATAGAAGTATACCTGTGGCAAGTAAGCCGAAAGCGACAACAGTTAAGTTAGAGAAGAATGATTTGAAAGTGTCGTGGAAAGTAAAACCTATGATTGCAGTAGGGATTGAACCTAAGATAATGTATATGCCTAGCTTTCCGTATGAACTTTTGAAATCTCTTTTAAGGAATGCTTTTATTATCTTTAGTATATCTTTGTAAAATACTAAGAAGATTACTATTAATGTAGCGAAGTGTAACAGAATGTTATAATAAAAGGGAACTTCTATGTTGAGAAGTTGTTCAGCAATGACCAAGTGGCCAGATGAGGAGATCGGTAGCCATTCAGTTATCCCTTGAATAAAAGAGAGGATGATTATGTTGAGCAGTTCCATTTTATAGTTCAATTATTGTGCCTGCAGGGCCAGCATTAATAAGCACAGTGTCATCTAAAGTGTCATGCTCGTACACATGTTCGTGCAGGTGCCCAAAGATGTGGAGAATGGGTTTAATAGCTTTTATGAACTTGCGTTGTGATTTGCAGCCTACGTGGCCTGCCCAAGGAAGCAGGTCTAAGGAAGTTTTGTATGCGGGGCCGTGAGTTACAAGGATGACTTGATCACCTTTCTTTAACGTTTTTTTGAACCTTTTCATTGCAGCTTCAAATTGTTTGTTAATTTGTGCGAAGCCGCCGCTGCCCCAGAAGAAAAATTTGTAGCCTTTGATATTCTTTGTTTTTTTGTGTGCATAGTGGATGTGTTTAAGAGTTTTGCAGATCTTGGATAAGTCTTTTGCTTCTTCGTGATTGCCTGGAATAATGTAGAGGGGTTTCTTTATTTTATTGTTAAGAGTTTTAAGAACTTTTTTTAAACCTGTGCCGAACCAGCTTAAGTCGCCTGCGCAGATTATGATGTCTGCCTGTTTTGATTTCTTTATGATTTGCTTGACTGACTTCTTGTCAAGGTGTGTGTCGGCGAATGCTAATACTTTCATTAGGTTAAAGAAAGAATTAGTGTTTTTAAGAGTTATCTTTTAGAAAAATTTCTAGTGCACGCTTTAACCCCTCTTTTTCTTTGATCATAGAAAATGTATTGTTTGCGTTTGAGATTTGTGAGTCGATTAGCATCTTTTGTTGCTCACTCCAGTCTTTATCAGGATGAGTACGAATATATTCTGCCCAGTAGCGAACAAAGTTTAATCGATCTTCCTCGTTTGTTTTACCTGGCTTAAGGCGTTTCATTTTCAATCCTTTGTTTATAGTATAGCACTTTATTTTTATTAATCTTGCCTTTCATAACTTCTTCAATGTGAGTTGCATCTTCAATGTCTTTATAAGATTTTAAGTAATAACGTTTGAAAGCAATTTGTCTTTCAAGAGATGAGATAATTATTTTTCCTTTTTTTGTGATAACTGTAATATTGTCGTGTAGTGCTTCTTTGCTTAACTGTGTTTTTGCAAATTTTAGTTCTGCGTTTGGAGCAATCTCATCTTTGCGTGCGAACCGCACTGCTAGTCCTTCATTTAGATAGGAAAAAGCCTCTTCAATATCGTCAGTGTTCATGCACCAGTATCCTTTTTTTATTAGTTCAGAATGTAATCTTATCCATATCTCTTTAGAGAGTTCTGGGAGAAAAAAATCAATGTCTTCGGTTGATCTAGATCTGCCTAGAAGTATTGATACGTATCCGCTAATA
Source organism: Candidatus Woesearchaeota archaeon (assembly GCA_964437105.1). Classification (GTDB taxonomy): domain Archaea; phylum Nanobdellota; class Nanobdellia; order SCGC-AAA011-G17; family GW2011-AR17; genus CAYTFL01. Next base: position 5,322 of record CAYTFL010000035.1, read on the forward strand.
ATTACGTATGGAGTATGTTCTTTTAATATCTTTACGAAATCTAAGACAAAAGTATCTATAGAATTTAGTTCTTTATCTAGCTTTATGGTGTTATTGTCAAGCCATTCCATCTTTATCTTGTAGTTTTCCATAGCTTATTATGTTTTGTGTAATTTAAAAAAAATTAAGAAGCTAGGTAGCCCCGCATGAACCCTTCTTCAAATGAATCTATCTTGTCTTCTTCGAGCATTATTAGAATATCTGCTTCATCGTATATGCTTTGAGTTTCTTCTCTTTCGTAGAATTGGGGTTGCATCTTAACACCTCCTTCTCAAAGGTAGTTCCATCAGCTGTTTGCTGAATATGGCTTCTATGAATGATGGGTCAAAGTTGTCTGCTGTGTAGCTCTCGCTATGTTGTAGTTTTTTCATTGTTGTGCCTCCCAAAGTTTTTGTAATTAAAACTTAACTATAACATAAGTGATGGAGTATATAAACTCGGCGCGGGTCCGTGGCCAGTGTCCATGTGTTGTAATGTGTATGTTGGAGAATATATTTAACTCCTAACATAAAGAAATAAAACTTGGTTACCTTGCTCATCTTGTTCTTCTTTAGCTTCAACCAATTTGTTAGCTTTCAAACTTGCAATTTTCCTTCTGAACGTTCGTTCGCTTTTGTTAAACATTTCTTTGTACAACTCGTAAGTTTTAGTGTTTTTTATGCCATTGTGTTCTTTAATAATTTTGAGCAATTCTTGCTCTTCATCATCTAGAACAACTTTGCTTTTTACAAACGAAGAAAGTTTAGAAATAGCTTTCTCAGCGTCTCGTTGTTCAATGCTTCTAGAAGATCTGTTCTCGGCAGCGTTACCAGATTCTTTAAGTAAAAATAAGCCGCACCTAATGTCTTCCCTTTCAACAACTTGGTCTACAATTTTAGAGAAAACGTCGTTTTGCATGACGCCTTCGTGGAAAGCAGTTTGTCTTCTTTCATCAAGTATAGCTAAGGTTTCTTTGTGAGTGTATGGAGTGAAGTCTAAGATCTCTGGAAGTAATCTTGACCTTGTTCTTTGGTCCATGTAAGCTAAAAAGTCTTTAGTGTTGGATATCATGACTATACATTTTTTGTATAAATCTTCAACTAACTGGTAAATTACTTGCTCTTCTTTGAGCTTGTCTACTTCGTCTAAAACTATGACAGAAGACTTTTTGTTTACAATGTTGGCAATCTCTCTCATAAGTTCATTAGTCTTTTTGTTTTGCACCCATTTGTAGCCGATTTGGTTGCAGATTTCTAACAAAACTTTGTGAGCTGTGTCGTGTTTCCAGCAGTTGACGTAGATTGGGTAGATTTTTTCTGAGTATTGTTCCATGTCTCTTAAAACGTGTTTGCAAGCAGCAGTTTTGCCTATGCCTGGTCTGCCTGTTACTAATAGGTTGGAACCCATCCGGCCTTGGAATAAAGGTTTAATTATTGTTGCTATATGTTGTTGCTGGTTTTCTTTAAATTTGATTAT
>CAYTFL010000036.1:0-6647 GCA_964437105.1 Candidatus Woesearchaeota archaeon
GTTAACATGAGTTTGTTGATTGAAGCTATCGAAACTAATTTTAAAACGCCTAAAAGGGATGCGAAGAAAGATCCAGTTATGTTCATTGCGAGAAGTTTTGATATAAACAAACCAGGGACGCCTCTAAAAAAGATTAGTGGAGGTGTTTTAGGTGGAGCGTTGAAGGAAGGTGCGTTGGCAGTAGGTGATAAGATTGAAATTTGTCCAGGTAGGAAAGTTGAGCGTGAAGGCAAAGTTAGTTGGAAGCCGATCACTACAGAGATCTTAGGAATAAAAACGGGGAAAGATTCGTTGGATAAAGCGTTGCCAGGAGGGTCGATCGCTTTGTTAACGAAGTTAGATCCTTCACTAGTTAAATCAGATTCATTATCAGGTAATATCGTAGGGCATGTAGGTAAGTTACCAAAGGTGTTTGATACGCTTAAGCTAGAGCCGCACTTGTTAGACAGAGTTGTCGGTTCAGAAAAGGATTTGCAGGTTGAGCCTATCAAAAAAGGTGAGCCATTAATGTTGAACGTGAACGCGTCAGCTACAGTAGGTATGGTGAGTAAGTTGGCTAAAAAAAGTTTTACAGTGAAGTTAAAGTTGCCAGTGTGTGCGGAAAAGAATGATAGAGTTACCATCTCTAGGAGAGTTGGGCATAGGTTTAGGTTGATTGGTTACGGAAAGATTGTAGTATGAAAATTGTCCTTTGTGGAAAACCGGGGTCGGGGAAGTCGGTAGTTGCTAAAGCGATTAAAGAAATTTATCATTTGAAACATTATTCTACGGGAGATTTAATGCGTAAGATCGCAAGTGAGAAAAGGTATACGATTGAAGAGTATATGAAAGTGGTTAAAGCAGAGATTGATAAGGAAGTTGATGGGAGAGCTGAAAAGATTGGGAAAGAAGAGGATGACTTTATCCTCGATGGCAGAATGGCTTTCCACTTTATTCCTGATGCAATAAAGATCTTTCTTGATGTAAGTTATGAGGAAGGTGCTAGAAGAATATTTCAGGATCAAAGAGAGACCGAAGCTAAGGTAGAGAGTGTGGAAGAGTTGGCTGAAAGGAATAGAAGTAGGTGGGAGACGGATCGGCAGAGGTACATTAAACTGTATGGAGTTGATGTGAATAACAAAGAGTTGCAAGATGTAGTTGTAGATACAACGAAGCTAACCATTGATGAGGTTGTTGATGAAGTACGAAGAGCTGTTGAAGCATTACGCAAAGAATAAAGTTCTTATTAGTGAAAGGTTGAAAGAGTTTGAGCAAGTTGAAGATTTTTTTGAAGAACTGTGTTTTTGTTTGTTAGCAGCAAACACGTCTTCTAAGATGGCGTCGAGAGTTGTGAGTGAAGCAGGCGATGTTATATATAACGGTACAGAGGAAGAGATTAGGGAGAAGTTGCATTCTTTATCCTGCAGGTTTTATAATCGGAGGGCACATTATATTCATCAAGCACAAGGCAAGACAATTAAGTTGGATAGAGATTATCTTGTTGAGAATTTTAAAGGGTTAGGGTATAAGGAAGCGTCGCATTTCCTAAGGAATGTTGGAGAAAAAGGGTATGCGATACTAGACAAACATGTGTTAAAACAGTTGGTAGAGTTTGGAGTGATAAAAGAAATACCTAAAAGTTTGAATAGGAAAAAGTATTTGGAAGTAGAAGAGAAGATGAAAGAGTGGTCAGAAGAGTTAGGAATTGGAATGGATGAGCTTGACTTAGTCTTATGGTCTAGAAAAACGGGTGAAGTTCTAAAGTGATTAACAGGCTAGTAAGAGAGGTGAGGAGTTTAGTGTTAGCCACTATATTATTTTATCCCAGCGAAGTGAATGTTAATGAGCGTAAGTATGTTGAAGTGGGATGGTTAGAACATGATTGTAATAGTTTAGTTGAATGGTATTATGAAGAGATACCGCTTGTGCCAATGGACTGGTATCCAGAGAGAGATGAAGTGATAAGGGAAAGTTATTATCTTAGAAGAGAAGGGTATAGTTCAGTAGGTTAGAAGATTGTGTTAATGAGATAAAATATTATTGAGTAGATTTGCCGTAAGGGTTGCCAGTGTTTCTAAGGTTTTCTATGATTGTGCGAAGAGTAGTAGTTTCGCCGCCATCCATTAACACCTTTTCACGCATTTCTTGAAGTTCTAAGTCTACGCCGTAAGGGCAAGAAGTTTTACAGTTGTTGCACAAAGAGCAAAGGAACATGATTTTGTCGAACTGTTGTTTCTCTATCAAGATAGCAAAGGCTCTAGGCGATACACTTTCGCGTCTAACAACTCTGTAAACTGGACAGTTCTCTTTACAAAGTCCGCATTCGTTGCATTTAATCAATTATAACACCTCGGTTGATAACTCTGTTTGGATCGTATTTGTTTTTTAGAGCTAAAAGTTTTTCCCTCTTAAAACTCCTAATCAGACCTTTCCTTTTTACACCGACCCCGTATTGGCCGGCTTTCTCACCTTTGATTTTATCAACAATAGTATACATCTCGTTAGGCAAGTTGCTTGATTCTTGGAAACAAGGATGGATTATGCCTAAGTGTAAGTGGCCAAAAGTATATACTTGTTTTTTTCTTAGCCAGTGTAAGAAAGGTGCAATGTGTTCAACATCAACTTTAGGGTCTTCAATTCTAGTAAAATGGCGGCGGACCATTAAATGTTGAATCTTTTCTTTCATTTCATCAATCTTGCGAATCTCTTCAAGTTCTTTAATCCGGCCAGATTGGTCGCGGAACTCTGCCACAAGGTGTAAAGTTGGGTCTAGACCGAGCATCTTTGAAGTACGGTCATCAAAGTATTCCACAGACATGACGTTAGGTGAGCGCAGAAGTTGGTTAGCGCGTTCCATCATTGCAGAGATTGTGTTGAAGTTGTAAATATTTAGTGTTTTTTCCCAAGGGCGAAGAAGAATCCTTAACTTTGCAGATAAAATGATTCCAGTCATACCTTCCTTGCCATCAAAATCCTTTACATTCTTTTGCTGTACAGTCATAACTTTGCCAGTGCCGTCAACTACTTCTAACTCTTCAACCCAGTCTAACATTGGACCGTAGTAAGTGTTTAAGCCTAGAGCGTTCATAGCGATCATGCCACCGATTGTGCAGACAGGGTACTCCAGAGGTTGGACAGGGAATACTTTCTTCCCTAGCACTTTGTTTAGCTCTGCAAGAGTTATGCCAGCTTGTACTCTAACGTAAGAGGATGTTAAGTCTAAAACTTTATTCATCTTTGACATATCGACAACGATAGTGTCGTTAGGTAAAGTGCCGCCGTATGTGCTGGAGCCTGCTCCTCTAATAGTAATCCGGTGAGAAGTTCTGCGACAGTATAGCATGAGCTTGTGTAATTGATTTTTAGTCTTAGGCCAAACAATAGCTTTACAGTTACCTTCACGTTGTGAGCCGTCGCGAGAGTATATTAGTTTTTCAACCCTAGTATCAGAATACAATGGTGATGGGAAGAGGTCTCTTAAGCTCATAGTAGTACCTCCGAGAGTTCGACAATCTTTGGCGCATTCTTTTTGTTAGCGTGAAGGTGAATGTGGCAGCCGGGAGACATTGTGATGATTTTTGTAGTTTCAACCTCTTCAAGGACTGCAGTGGCCATAGAATTTGCAATCTTTGGTGAGATTGGTTTCAAAACTCTGCCGCAGCATAAAGCCTTTTCTCTATTTAGGTGAAGTTCTCGAACGTGGAAACCTAAAGCTTTCAAAATCTTTCTAGGATTTTCGTAAAGTTCAGAATACTTTTGTGGATTGCATGAATCAAAGTATGTAATAGATTGGCCAGGATACTTTTTATCAATCTTATCCATGTTTTGAAGAATTGTTTCAGTTATATGTTCAACCTCTATATCTTCATAGTAGTGTTTGAAAATAGTGTAACAGGAGGGGCAAGAGGTAATAATTTTCTTAACATTTTGACCCAAAAAGGTTTGAGTATTCTTTGACCGTAAAGCTTGAAAGTCTTCTTTGTAACCGTAGTCTAAAGCAGGTTTGCCGCAACAGACTTCGAGCTGAGGCAAAGTTATATACTTAACTTTAAACTTCTTTAAGAGTTCCTCGTGACGGTGACGGATGGCTTTGGCTTTGAATTTTGTTGAGCAACCAGGGTAATACAACGTCTTTCCAAAGAACTTGTCAAAGAGTGCCATAAGCGGGTTATGAAGTGAGAGATATATAAAGATTTATATGATTTCAATCTGGGTTTTTAAAATCCAACGTTTCACGATATAAATCTTTAAATACGCTATTTTTATTTCTTGAGGCATTCAGGGGGTTTTAATATGGAAAGTAAAGAACAAGTTCTTGAAACGCATAAAGAAAATGTGAGGAGGAATAGAATGGTAAAATCTAGTTTTTGGAAATATACTACTGTAATACTATTGTTATTGTTAGTTGCTAGCTTGTACTCAGGAAGTGTGAGCTTGCCTAGCTGGGGTAGTACAGTTGAAGACGGAGATGTGGTTGATAAAGCCGTGGCTTTCATTAATGAAGAAATGTTAGCAGGGTTTGCAGTAGCAGAGTTGGTTTCTGTTGAAGAAAAGAATGATTATTATCAACTTGACTTGAAAGTGGAGACTACAACAGGTGAAGAGCAAGAGTTTACTTCGTATGTAACGAAAGATGGTGAACTTTTGTTTCCCACAGCAGTAGATTTAACAACCTTTGAGTATGTTGTTGAAGATGAAGAAGCAGAGACTACTGAAAGTGAAATTGATTATAGTAATGATCCGGTTGTTGGGAATGCTGAAGCAGAAGTTAGTGTGGTAGCTTACAGTGACTTCGGTTGCGAAGATTGTGATGATGCGTACTGGGCAACAGAGTTGTTGTTAGAAGAGTATGGTGATGCAGTTAATTTAATCTGGAAGAACTATCCAGCATCAGAAGAAACGCAAGAAGTTGCATTGGCAAGCGATTGTGCATTTGATCAAGGAATGTTTGAAGAGTACTACGATACTTTGTTCCAGAATCAGGATGCTTTGACAAATGAAGATCTGAAACAGTATGCGGCAGATTTAGGCCTGGATACTGAAGCGTTTAATGTTTGTCTGGATTCTAAAGTGCATCTTGAAAAACTGTTGCAAGACTTGACAGATGGAGCAGAATTAGGTGTAGTAGTAGTGCCTACTTACTTCGTTGGTGAAGAGATACTAATAGCGCCAACCTCGTTCAGTGAGTTTGAAGCAGTGATATCTCCTTCGGAAGAAGTCGAAGAGGAAGCTGTTGAGGATACTGAAGAAACTGTTGAGGAAGAAGTAGCTGAAGAAACTACAGAGGAAGCTGCTGAAGAGGAAGAAGTAGTAGAAGATACTGCTGAGGAAGAGGCTACCGAAGAAGAAGCTTAGCGCATTACGTTACCTATGAAAACGTTGCGTACACCTTTTATTTTTTTAATTCTTTTTATTACATTCTGAATGTGTTCTATTCCAGAAGTTTCCATCTCAAAACTGCATTCTATGATGTCATCGTTCAACGGTTTAGCGTGGGCAGACTTTATCGGAGTGCTAAGTGAGATTAGTGTGTTCAATACCTCAGGGAATAAGCCAGTGCGTTCCTTAGCATCTACTTTGATCTCAACTAATGAGCCAATGTTGTCTAGCCACTTAACATTAACACGTTTTCGACCGGATTTGGATTTCATTCTTTTACCGATCGAGCAAGAAGTTTTGTGGATAGTAACTTTCTCAGACTTGGTAGAAAAGCCTAAGATTTCGTCGCCAGGCAAAGGTTTGCAGCATTTGGAAAACTTTATCTCAGGTTTTACCATGTGGTCAACATCAATGATCCAAGCTTCAAGCTCTTTCTTAACCTCTTTCTCTTTCTTTAAACTCTTTACAGGAACTTTTTGGGTTTTACGTACATAATTCTTTATCTTTGAAGCTGCCCTTGATGTGTGGACGAACTTTAGCCAATCACGAGAAGGGTTCTGCTTTTTGGAGGTTAAGACTTCGACAACGTCGCCATCGTTTATAGTCCAACGTAATGGTACAAACTTTTCGTTAACTTTGGCAGCGATAGCTTTATCACCTACCTCAGTATGAACGGCATAAGCAAAGTCTAATACAGAAGATCCTTTAGGAAGTTCGACAACTTTTCCTCTAGGAGTGAAAGTGAAGATTGCATCTTCAAAAAAGTCTATGTGAAGCATCTTAAGGAAATCTTTTGCATCGGGCGAATCTTTCTGTAACTCGTTTAACTCGACCATCCATTTTACCTTCTGGTCAAATTTTTTCCTCGATTGGTGACCTTTGTAAGCCCAGTGGGCAGCGATACCGTGTTCCGCTATTAAATGCATTTCTTCAGTACGAATCTGTATCTCTACAGGCTTTTTGAAAGGACCTATTACAGAAGTGTGTAAAGATTGATACATGTTGGATTTAGGAGATGCAATGTAGTCTTTGAACGTTTTACCTATGGGCGTCCAAATGTTGTGGATTAAGCCTAAGATTTCGTAACAGTCGGGAACCTTTTTAGCGATTATACGGATGGCGGCTAAATCGTAGATCTCGTCAAAAGGAACGTTCCTTACTTCTATTTTACGATGAATACTGTAAATGTGTTTAGGTCTGCCTTGAATTTTGTACTTCTTTTTAGTATTCTTAAGCTCTTTTTCTAAGATTGTAGTAATCTTCTTTATCTCCTTTTCACGCTGCTTGTG
>CAYTFL010000037.1:0-6580 GCA_964437105.1 Candidatus Woesearchaeota archaeon
CGGCCAAATGTCTTTAGAAGAACTCACTTAATTTTTTTATACCTTCAAACTCATAACTTTTGATATGCCTTCTTGCATAGTCACACCATAGATCGTGTTAGCTTCGGATATGACTGCATCATTGTGCGAAATCACTATATACTGTGCAGCCTTCGAATACTTCGATATCAACTGCGATAACAACTCAGAATTCCTTTTATCCAACGCCGCATCAACTTCATCCATCAGATAGAACCATGACGGCTCAAACTCTTGTATAGCAAATATGAATGATAACGCCGCAAGTGTCTTCTCACCACCAGACAACCCTTTAATATCCAGATACTTTCTAGAAGTCAGCTTAACCCTAATATCCACTCCACCTTCAAACACACTTTCCGGGTTCTCAATAACCAACTCTGCTTCACCTTTAGTAGACAATGAAGCAAAGATCTCTTTAAAGTTCCTTTCCAACAACTTAAACGTTTTCATAAAACTTTCTTGCTTCTTACTTTCAATCTCATACATCATCTTAAGCACATCATCTTTCTCCAAACGCAGTGTATCAAACTTCTCAGTCAACTGCTTATACTCTTCATTTACCTTTTCATATATTTCTAAAGCTCTCAGGTTTACGTTACCCATCTTCTTCAACACATTCTCAAAGTTCCTAATCTCTGCATTCAGATCTTGCAATGTCATCCCTCTACGCAGCGTAACTTTCTCAAACTGTTCAAACTCTTTCTGCAACCCTTCAACTTCACCGCCCAAAACTGCTTTCTTGATAGACACTTCATTCCTTTTACCTTCAACACCTCTGATCCTTTCTTCAAACCTGATCAGCACCGTATCTTTCTTCTGCACAAACTGTTCAGCCTTAGCTCTCTTATTAAACAACTCTTTATACTCAGCATAAAACTTCTTTTGATTCTTCTCTTTGATCTTCAGTATATCATTATTCGCCTTCAAATCTTCTAACAACTCTTTCAACTCATTAGCAAACTGCTCACTTTCCTTTTCATTATTCTTTAGGATCAACACTACCTTATCCTTTTCTGATGCAAACAACTCAACTTGGTTACCAATCGACTTAATATCGGACTCATTCTTGATTCCTCTCTCTCTCAATCCTTGCCTTTCATTCTCAAAGTTCTCCAACTCTTGATTGACTGTAGAATTACTCATATTTGACAGTGCATCCATCTGCTTCTGCTTCTCTTTCCTCAACTTATCTAAACTATTGGTTAACGAAGAGATTGTACTATCAAAACTTTTCGCACCTTTCTCCAACTCTTTCACTTCCGCTACTAACTGTTTCCTATTCGCTTCCAACTCTTTAACATCTTCACCACTACCTATTTTCACTTCTGCAGCTTTAATCTCTGCCTCAAGCACAGCCTTCCTCTCCCTTGAGCTAATAATAACTTCCTCATTCTCCATCTTTTGCTTCTCTAACAACTGCACTGTATCAGATAACCGCTTCATATCTTTTTCTAGCTTCCCCATTCCTGACGCAACTTCTCTCTGCTGGAACCCTAGACCTTTACTACCTCTCCGTCTAAACCCTCCAACCATTGCACCTGACGCTTCAACCAAATCTCCATCCAGTGTAACCATCCTTGCACGGCCAACTCCTAACTTCCTCGCCGTACTCAAATCATCTACAACCAACGTACCACCAAAAACAAACTTAAACACTTTGTCAAACTTAGAACTATGCTTAACAAGGTCAATTGCCAACCCTTTAACACCTGGAGATTTAGCCAACTTTTTCGCCTCAGCACTAATAACTCTCTCTTTCAACTTATTCAACGGTAAGAACGTCACAACACCCAGCTTATTCTCTTTCAAAAACTGTATACATTTGGCTGCAACTTGATCACTTGACACAACCACGCTTTTCATCCTAGGCCCTGCAGCAATCTCTAAAGCCAAAGCGTGCTTACTACTAACCTCGCCCAACTCTGCCACTGTACCATGCACACCTTGAACTTTTTTAGCAAGGATTTTCTTGATCGCCATATCACCCGCTGTAACTTCTCTAATTCCAATACTGCGGGTCCTTAACTTAGCAAACTCTTCCTGCGCATCCATAAGCTTTGTACGCGCTGACTGCAACTGCACAGAATATACTGAACTTTCGTTCAACGCTTTCGATAACGTTTTAGTAATCTGTTTAAACTCTTCACGATTCTTTTTCAACTTTACTAACTTTTCCTTATCCTCTTCTTTCAACGCTTTAACTTTCTCTATACTTTCAACAACATTTTTCAGATCATATTCAACTCTATCTTTCTTACGCAATAACTGCTGCTTCTCTTCTTCAGAGTTCAAAACTTCTCTTTGCATAGATTCAATCTTTCCATCCAACTCTTCAATCATCTTAGAAACATCATCTTGCCCGACTATACCATGCTTCTTCTTATACGCTTCAATCTTAGAAAGCAACCTCTTCTCTTTAACAACCAACTGCTCATTCTCTTTTTCCAGCTTAACTTTCCTACTTTCTAAAGCACTAACTTTCTTACTATAATCTTTAACGCTAGAACCTAAACTCTTCTTCCTCTCTTTCAACTTTTTCACTTCATTTACACAAACATCTCTCCTAGAACTATCCTTTATTATCTGGGTCTTCAACTTCTCAATCTCTTGCTGCAACTCTCTCTGCCTTTTATCACCCTTTTCATTCAACTCAGTTGTAATACTTTCGATAGTCTTCTTCTTATCCATAATGCTTTCTTTTAGAGAATCTATTTCACCTTGTATTTTAGCTATTTGTACTTCATACGACTCAAACTGCTTTTCTACGTTACCCAACTTTTCTCTCTTATCTTTCAACTCTAAATGCACTCTCGTCGCCTTATTCCTTTCAATATTCCTTTCCAACTCTTTATAGTGCAACGCCTGGTCACGATCTTTCTTAAGATCTTTCAACGTTTTTTCTCTCTCAGTAAGAATAATCTCTGCCTCATTCAACTTTTCCTGTACACGGTTAAGTTCGTTCATTGCCTTCTGCTTTTTCTCTTCAAAGACAGAAATGCCTGCAATATCTTCAATAATCTCTCTCCTCTCAGTAGGCTTCATAGAAACAAAGTGTACAATATCTCCTTGTAGGACAATATTATGTCCATCAGGGTCAATCTTCGCCGCTCTTAGTGTGTCAACAACTTGCTGCCTGGTCATAGTTTTATCGTTTAACATATACTTACTGTTACCCGTTTGTTTAACGACCCTAGTAACTTTAACTTCTTTCTCGTCAACCGGGAAAACGTTATTCTTATTATCAAAAAATATTGAAACTTCCGCTTCCTTAGCAGCTTTACCTTTCTTTCCACCATTATATATTAAGTTGGCAGACTTTTCAGCTCTAAGACCTTTAGCAGAACTTTTACCCAGAACGAAACAGATTGCGTCTACCACATTACTCTTGCCGTGTCCATTGGCGCCGATTATTGTTGAGTATCCATTAACAAACGGTATCTCTGTCTTCTTGGCAAAGGATTTAAACCCTTTACAAACCAACTTCGTAATCACTGTCATTGAATAAAACCCTCTTTTAATTAATGCAACATTTGTCGGTATTTAAATCTTTCCCTCAGATATTTTTATTCCTCTACTAAAGGAACTCTAGTCATAAATTCGTATATTCCATTTACTGACTCTACATAAACTGCACAACCAACAGGAATTGTTCCATCTTCTGGATCAAATATTAAAAGCGTAATCGGCCTTTCAGAATCATTTATACCCTTTACTCTATTCCTTCTATAATGTTCAGCTTGATCTCTTTGTACAACATGAAGTTCTCCGCTCTTTCTTACTATTGCTTGATCTTCATTAATTAAACCTTCTTCTCTTAAAGGATGTTCTAACCCTCCTCTCTCTCTATAACAATGAACTAACTGTCCAATTCTTCCACATTGTGTCTCTATATGAGGTTCATGATAACCTAAATCAAACGCTTCTTTTTCAGTCAAAACATCTCCCATATGATATTTGGTTCCTTCTAATTCAACTATTCTTCTTGCAGGATGACTACTGCTTGGCTTACCTAGGTAAGTTAAAGCATTTTCTCGTACAAAACTCATCATCTCTCCCAAATTCCTCTGTTCTCCCTTAGGAAATCTTTGATAGAATTCAGCTGATGCTTCTCTACTAAGGGTTACTAATTGTAATGACTGATCTTCTGCTCTAATAGATGCCGATTCTACTACTACTAATCTTGGAGTTAATGTCATTTTCTATATTTTCCTCCTAAACAACTCCTATTTAAATCTTTCCCTAAGAACTAGCTATCTCTTATACTAAGGAAAACATTAACCTTATCTAAGTACGGGCCACCAATAGGTATTTCACCTCTATCCTGGACCTCATTAACTATAAACCACATTTTATCTAATCTAATATTAAGTTCCGTTAGTCTTCTAACTGCATGTTCTAATGTTGTCCCTTTTTCCATAAAGTCATCTATTATTATATGTGGTAAAGATGGTTCTTGAATTTTAGGTAGGACTTCAGCTCTTCCATATTTTCTAGTTCCCATTCCTGAAGGTGGAATATATTCGGTTATATACCCAACTTCAAGTTTATCCTTTATTGTATCAAGAATCGCATATGCAAAATCTGCTTCCTCTGTTGTTTTCCCAATAACTACAACTGCAATTTTTTCTGAGTCTATTTCTTGACGTAAGTTGTTTACTCCTTCCTCAAATCTAGTTGGGGCTATCATGGTTCTTACTGTCCTGCTTACTATTTATAAACTTTTCGCTCATTCACTACTCTATAGATACAACTCCTTCTCAGATCTGCCCGACTCTCAAACTCTAAAATTCATCCCTCTGAGAAACTAACATCGGCTAAACGTAATCTATTTGAAATGGCCATACAAAGATTTTTATATCAATCTGTTTAATTAAAACATTATGGTCATCAAACCCAAAAAATTACAGAAAGGAGATACTGTTGCAATTATTTCACCATCCTGGGGTGGACCAAGTGTTTTTCCCCATATTTACGAATCAGGAATTGAAGTTTTAAAGAAATTAGGATTAAAGATTAAAGAATATCCTTCTGCAAAGAAGGATGCTGATTATACTTATAATAATCCTGAGTTTAGAGCAAAAGATATTAATGATGCTTTTTCAGATTCAGAAGTTAAAGCTATTTTTACAAGTATTGGAGGAGATGATTCAGTAAGAATCTTACCCTATATTGATACTGAGATTGTAATAAAGAATCCCAAGATTTTCTTGGGGTATTCTGATACAACTACTATGAATTCATATTTTAATCAATTGGGTTTAGTTACATTAAACGGTCCTTCTATTATGGCTGGATTTTCACAATGGGATAGCCAAGGCATTAAATTTCAAGAACATATTAAAAAAATATTATTTGAAAACTCTGAATCATATACTTATGAACCCTTTGATAATTTTTGTCATGGTTATCTTGATTGGGGTGACAAAAAGAATGTTGGAAAAACTAAACCATTGATAAAGAATAAGGGTTGGAATTGGTTACAAGGTGATACCCAAATTCAAGGCGAATTATTTGGCGGTTGTATAGAAGTTTTTGAAATGATGAAAAGTACATCTTTTTGGCCTAATGAAAATTTTTGGGAAGGTAAAATCTTATTCCTTGAAAATTCTGAAGATAAAACTGCTCCAGAACAAGTAAAATGGGTGTTAAGAAATTATGGTGTTCAAGGGGTATTTGATAAAATATCTGCACTATTAATTGGAAGACCAAGAGACTATTCAGATGAAGAGAAAAAAGAACTTGATGAAAATATCATTAAAGTTGTTAAAACTGAATTCAAAAACGATAAACTTCCTATAGTTACAAATATGGATTTTGGTCATACTGATCCACAATGGATTTTACCATTAGGGATTAAAGCAGAAGTTGATTGCCAGAATAAAACATTTAAATTAATTGAAAAAATATTTGAAGATTAGTGTGTATAAATCATTTTAAATATTCATTAACTCTTACTTAACAACATGAAAGTTGTAAGCGCATGTTTGGCAGGAATAAAGTGTAAGTATAATGGTAAAGCAAAACCTTGTCAGAAAGTGATTGACTTAGTAAAAGCTGGTAAAGCTCTACCTCTCTGCCCTGAACAATTGGGTGGATTAACTACACCAAGATCTCCTGCTGAACAAAAAGAAGGTAGAGTTTATACGAAATCTGGTGAAGATGTTACTACTCAATTTGAAAGGGGCGCAGAGGAAGCATTAAAAATTGCCAAACTTATGAATTGTAATGAAGCTATTTTAAAATCTAAGTCTCCTTCATGCGGCTCTGGCAAAGTCTACGATGGAACTTTCTCTGGAAGGTTGGTTGAGGGCAATGGAGTATTAGCAAAAGTTCTAAAGGATAATGGTATTGAAGTGTTAACTGAAGATCAGATCTAGATAATTCTTTTAAACAACAATCAATTTTACAACCTCATGCCTTTAGTAATCAACGCAACCTTAACTTGGAGACATCCTCATTACACTCCTTTTGACAAATTTTTTTACGTAGAGACTGAAGATTTAGCATTTTTCACACAGTTATCTTTGGCGGAACTAGCTAAACATCTATCTGGAGATTT
>CAYTFL010000038.1:0-6578 GCA_964437105.1 Candidatus Woesearchaeota archaeon
AAGGTACTTCTCAGAAGTAAGAGACAGGCTCACCTCAACAAATACTTCATTCACTCTTGGCGAAATGGATTTGATTGGTATAGTACAGACAAGAGATCCTAAGAGAAGAGCTGCTTTTGTTGAACACGTCAAAGGTTGGAGAGACAGGATATAAACTCTCCACAATAATCCTTATATAACAAAATACCTCTATAATATCCATGCAAAAAAGCTACTTTGACAGATCAGAAACAGGTTGCTTAATCGGCATGGGCACAGGCGTTCTTGGCGGTTTAGCATTAACAGTTGGCGGCACTTACGTTGTTGGCACTGAAATCATCGATAAATTCGACATTGAAAACATTGCAGCAACCACTAGCATATACGCTGGTATAGCAGTACCTTACGCCATTTGCTCAATAATCTCAGGCTTCTTCCTTGGCGCAGCTGCCGGCGGTTTAGCTCACTTAGTCTTAAACCTAGCTTACGACGCTTATAAGGGTACTACAGACCATAAAACTTTTTAAAACTTCAAATTTCTCTCAAGCAAGTAATGAGAGACCGTGGCGATATTGGCATCATTGCATGCAATTCTGGAAAACCTTTCGCTGAAAGAGTTATGGAAGGCCTTCAACACCAATTTGCTAAGAATGAAGTTAGTAACACTGCAAGATTAATCCAAACCAGAGAAAAACATTTCGGTAATGGTGAAGTTGAAACTGAAATCGAAGAAAGCATTCGTGGTCTTGACATTTATGTTGTACAAGATGTTGAAAATAAAGTTACAAGATACGCTATAGATAAAAACCTTCGCGCTGCAAAAACTGCATTAGACGCGGCATGGAGAGCTGATGCCCACTATTGCACAGCCGTCCTACCCTATTTCGCTTATTCAAGACAAGAACGAGCCATTGGAAGAACCTGCATTACCGCTGCACAAGTCGCAAGAGAACTAGAACAGACCTGTGCTGACCGAGTAATCACCTTAGAGATACATAGTGAAGCTATCGCTGGCGTATTCCAACGCACAAAGTTTGAAAATTTGCACGCCTCAAAAAATTTATTAGACTATATCAGAGAACATCTTGACATTACTGGAGTGGTTGCCCCTGACACTGGTGCAGCTAAACTTTGTTCAGGATATGCAAGCAGACTACAAACTGAGCTAAGTTTCATATGGAAGAGAAGAGACTACGCTCAAATTGAAAAAGTTGAAGAAATGGTCCTACAGGGTGATGTAAAAGGAAAACGAGTATTATTAGTTGATGATATGATAGGCACAGCTGGAACACTAGTATCAGCCTGTGAACTACTACATCATCACGGCGCAGAAGAAATAAACTTCGCCACATCTTTACCATTATTCACAAGACCCGCTATTAGAAGAATCACTAGAGCTCATAAACGAGGAATTCTCAACCAAGTCATTGGAACTGACGCAGTATACCACGGCGGCCAAGATTTCTTAGATGCGCACCCATGGTACAGAGAAGTTTCAGTCGCAGGCTACTTCGCCAAAGTCATTTACAACATCAACCACTACCGATCTATCAGCGCTCTCTTACAATAACTTTATTAATTCTTACCACTCATTAAAGTAACAATGAAACAATACGATGTAATTGTAATTGGTTCTGGCGGCGGCTCAAAGATTTCTAGTTACGCTTCTATGTTAGGATTAAAATGCGCATTGGTAGAAGAAGGTGCATTGGGCGGCACTTGTCTGAACAGAGGTTGCATTCCATCAAAAATGTTAATCTACCCAGGTAATATCTCAACTTTAATCGATGAAGCAGATAAGTTTAACATAAGCGTAAAGAAAGGTAAGATTAACTTTAGCAAAATCGTAAACAAAATAAATAAAACATCAACCCACGACTCTAAAAGTATGGAGAAAGCGTACAAGAAAGGTGTAAAGAACATAGACTTCTACCAAGGCCACGGCAAATTCTTATCAGATAAAGTCATAGAAGTTAACGGTAAAAAACTAACTGGGAAAAAGATTTACATTGCAACGGGAGCAAAACCTTCCATACCAAAGATAGACGGACTACAAAACACTCCATATTGGACCAGCACTGAAGCTTTAACCAACACAAAGTTACCTAAACACCTAATCATCATCGGCGGCGGATATATAGCATGTGAACTCGGCCACGCGTACAACGCTTTAGGCTCAAAAGTTACCATGATTGTGAGAAGTGAATTACTAAAACATGAAGATAAAGATATAAGAACGGCTTTCGCCAAACATTTCAAACCAAAAGTTATCTACTCAAAAACAAAGAAAGTAAAGTATAACAAATCTTTCCAAGTCTACACAGACAAAGGAACAATCAAAGGCGACGCATTATTAATTGCTACTGGAGTAAAACCTAACACTGACAATCTTGGCTTAGAAAACACTAAAATCAAAACTAACAAAGGTTTCATTAAAACTAACAAACACTTAGAAACTACTGTAAAAAACGTTTACGCTTTAGGCGACTGCGTTGGAAATTACCTATTCAGACACTCTGTCAACTTTGAAGCAGAGTACTTATTCTACCAACATTATCAAGATGAAAAGAAAACTCCAATCAAATATCCTCCAATGCCTCACGCAGTATTTTCTTATCCTGAGATAGCAGGTGTAGGCAAAACTGAAGACGAATTAAATGGAAATTATGTGGTAGGCTTACACAAGTATGTTAACAGTGGCATGGGCATGGCCAGAATGTCTTCACACGGCTTTGTAAAACTAATCTTTGATAAAAAAACAGAACGGTTAATAGGCGCACACATAATCGGTGATGAAGCCTCAACAATGATCCACCAACTGATTTACGCCATGACTTTCAAAGCTAAGGTTGAAGATTTGGTTAATATGATTTACATCCATCCAGCATTACCTGAAGTTGTAAGAAACGCTGGCAGGAACGCTTTGGAAAAGTTCTAAAAAAAAGATTCTTCTTCATCCTCTAACTCAGCAAGCAAAGGTTCTAACGCCTCATCCTTCTCAGCATACACAAGATTACAAGCATTAGCACTAGGAAGTCCTCTAACATTCAACTGACCCCATCTAGTATCACAACTCCAACCATTGGTTGACCTTGGGCTAGGGATACAATAGTTAATCCATCCTTCAATCTCTGTCAAAGGCACTCTAACTTGACTATACACATCACTTCCACCAAAATTATCTTCTATCACTAAAGGTTGATCTGAACTACGAGTTACAATGTGACAATCAGACACTAAAGCAACACGCTTAGCATCTCCACTGGTAGGAATCTTAGCCTCAATAACTGAATTTCCAAAAACTCCAGGTAACCCTTTCACTCTATCGGGAAAACTAGACTTTTTATAATCCCTAAAGCCAGAATTCAAAAAAGTATGAAAAACACCTTCATCAAAAGGCCCATCGTAACCTGGTTCGCCATATTGACTATATCTCCATCCAGAATTCCTTCCACAATTTTCTCTCTCATCTTTCCTAATCTTCCTATTCCATTTATCTTTCCATTCTAGATAATGTTCTCGGCTCTCAAAATCACCTATAGTACGCTCATGCCTATGTGCAGCCTCATACTCATTTAGCACTGTAGTCGCTTGCCAACTTAGACACTTGCTCGCTAACAACTTCAACTCATTTATCTCTTCTACTTCTTCAGGAGAACACTGATCAAAATCACTAGTAGAAAAATAGCCAGTCTTAGGGAACTCTTCAGGCGCCCGATATACTCTTTGCCCTGCTCCTCTAAAACGACAACCCATTCTTTCAGTTTCAGCATCAAATTCTTTTCTAACCTCACCAATTTCAGCTTCCAAAGCTTCAATACGTCCTTCCTTCAAATGACTACGAGTACAATTACCTACACTTAAAATAATAGCTCCACCATAAGCAATCTGCCCTAAAGCCAACCATTTTGCTAGATCTTGATTATTCATTGTTTTCACCTATATTATTTGACACAATCACTCCTATTTAAACCTTTCTATTCGTAACTACTGGCTAAGAACAACAAAGCCCGAAATGCCCTTAAAAACGCTCTAAAAACAGAAACCTTTATAAACACAAACCCGGCCCCTATACATAGATTGGAAGGCAGAAACAGAAGATAACGATTACTCTTTCTGTTTCCTCAGGACGATTAGCCTGAGCATAAAAAGTTATTCCATAGGAGAAAAATAAATGAAATTCGATAAATTAGGAATTAGCAAAGACATAGCGCGAGCATTAGAAGAAGAAGGCATTACTACGCCTACAATGATTCAAGAAAAGGCTATCCCTGCCATCTTAGAAGGTAAGGATTTGATCGGAATGTCCAAGACAGGTTCAGGTAAAACTGCAGCTTTCGGCGTACCTATCTTACAGAAGATCCAACCGAATGCAGGTGTACAGATTTTGATCATGTCACCAACCAGAGAGTTGGCAGTACAAATCTCTAATGAATTACAAAAGTTTAGTAAATACATTAGTGCTAAAATTACAACCGTTTACGGCGGCGTTGGCTACGAACCTCAGATCCGAGGAATGAGATCATCTGAAATTGTAGTAGGAACGCCTGGAAGGTTATTAGACCATTTACAGCAAGGTAACTTAGACTTAAGAAAACTTAACTGTTTAATCCTAGACGAAGCTGACAAGATGGTTGACATGGGTTTCTTTGAAGATATTAACCGTATCATATCATACGCGCCAAGAAATAGACAAGTTCTTTTATTCGGTGCAACAATCTCTTCAGAGATTGATAGACTAAAACGCGAACAGATGACTAACCCTATCGTTGCAAAAGCTGAATCGCATGTAAAGGACGATTTCCTTGAACAGTATTATTACAATACCAAGAATCATGAGAAATTTTCTTTACTAGTACATTTGTTAAAGAAAGAACAAACTGACAGAGTAATCATTTTCTGTTCAACTAGATCTACTGTAGAGATTTTATCAAAAAATCTTAGAAAGAACGGTATCAAGACAGAAATGATCCACGGAAAACTTAGCCAAAACAGGCGACTACGTACCATTGAAAACTTTAACAAAGGTAATAACCAAGTTTTGGTAGCATCAGCAGTCGCTGCTAGAGGTTTACACATTGAGAACGTTTCGCACGTATTCAACTACGACCTTTCACAAGACCCTGAAGAGTACATTCACAGAGTTGGAAGAACTGCGCGTGCTGGAGAAAGTGGAATAGCTTACACTTTGTTAACGCCAAGAGATCACGACACTTTTAACCAGATCTTAGCAAGGTTCCCTATAAAGGTTGAGAAGTTGCAGATGCCTAAAAGTTTCAAAAAGTTACGCTTTGAAGCGCGTGGCCCACCAAACAGGCGTGGTCACCAAAGAAGTTTCTCAACACACAGAAACCAAAGAAGTGAAGTTTGGGTAAACACATCAAGGTTTAACAGATAACCCCTTTTCTTTTTTCTATTTTCTAATTAGCAGTAACATACAATACAAATCCTTTTAAAACAATAATTAGACTCTTTAATTCTAACATGGTTAAACTTGGCGATAAAACCTTCGAATATCATAGAAGCCCAGTAGGCATTCTCTTAGAACGTTTATGCGATCAAGACTTTCTCTACAATAAACCTTTCTACACAAAAAGGAGAGGTAACAGAACGGATGTAGAGCTTGGCCCAGTATATTACAACAGAGACAGGTTCCATCTAAAGTTTATTATACCGCAAGATAGAGAAGTTCCTCTAGAATATAGGATACCTGAAAGAACGAGAGAAGTTATTTCATTAACGCCTTACAATGAAGATAAAAATCATGAAGGACAAGATATAGGTTACGATAGAGTTATCACTATTGATTATAATATACCTAACCAAATGGCAAGGGTGTCCGTAAGAGGTTTAAGTAGTAAAATTAAAAGGCAGGTAAGAACTTTCCAAATAAGAGATAGGTCAGACATCAGCCCAGTAACCCATTACATTAGAAACCTTCTTGTACCATAATTCTTTTATATCCAAGAAAAAAAGCTTTCCGTATGAAAGTATCCATGCTCGTGGAAAATCTCTCAACGAATTGTCTAACAAGGGCATACCCTTTTGCAAAGTTTTTAGACTATGATATTGAAGTTTTAGGCCCAGCAACGAAAACGGGATTATTCCCTCCACTAAAAAACGATAGAACAATCAATTACAAAGGGTTCAAGAAGCGTAAATTCTTCCCTAACTACCTAAAGACCCCTAACGCGATAACAAAACATATAGACGGAGACATAGTGCACGCGTTTAAACCCACGTTCAACAGTTTCACGCCTGCACTCAAATCAAAAAAGAAAGTTATCCTTGACATTGACGACTGGGAGAGTCAATACATGCTCGACGCCTTCCTAAAACCTAACCCTTTATCACTAGCCAAATTCACCCTAGCCGATTTATACGTGCCAGAGTCTTACTTCCTTAAACGTCACTTAGAGAAACAAATAAAGAATGCGAACGCAGTGATAACTTCATCAAAATCTTTACAGAGAATGTTCGGCGGAACTTGGATACCCACGGGACCTGACACAGACTTCCTTAACCCTAACAAATACAACGGAAAAAAGATCCGAAACGAATTCAACCTTAAAGATAAAACAATCGTCTTATTCTTTGGC
>CAYTFL010000039.1:0-5516 GCA_964437105.1 Candidatus Woesearchaeota archaeon
CAAAAGTGCCAGTTTCATCGCTTTCAACGATTGCATCACTTACTAACAAGTTAGCTTCAATCGTGCAAAGGCCTTCCATAGCACTGCTAGCAGTGATAGTTGGCAAAGATAATTCAGAGAAGAGAACTTTTTCACCAGCGTTAATGTCTAAACTGGTTTTAGGTAAGGTGTAAGACTTGTCGTTACATGTTAATGAAAGTTGGATGTAACCAGAAAAATCATCACTTTGAGATATCTCCCCAGATATATCTATTTCATCACCTATATTATATTGTGATCTAGAAGGTTCCGTAACGCTAACTGTTGCAGACACAGCTGGTACAAGAAATAATATCACTAGTAACAGTATCACTCCTTTTTTCATATTAATGTTTACTATAGTACTTTAGTATTTAAAGTTTGCTGTAATCGTTAAATTGAGTTTTGTAACAGTTATGATAGAGTTTTTACTTTAATTTTTACTAAATCTTATAAGTAGGAGGTTAATCTTTCATATTATGAGTAAATTGAATGTAGGTCCGAAAAGTCTTCACAATATTTTAAATGAACTTTATGAAGTCAGAGAAAGAATTCCTAGAAGAGGACGACTTACTGAAGAACAGTTAATTTATGTAAGGGAAGAATTGCAGTTGCTTAGAAACTTAGAAAGAGTTGTTGATATAGACGCGTTAATAGCATACCACGCTCATATGACTGGAGTGAGTGCAGAAGGTAAAAAAGAAGCACAAGAGAGAGAAGAAAGGTTTGTTAGAGATTTAAGGCGAGAATTAGATGAAAGGTATTCGCGAGATGAAGTTGAAGGGTTTATGGAAGTTTATGATCTAGTAAAAATATTAGGAAAAGCTTAAATATCTCGATTCTACACTAGCAGTAGATGGTATCGAAAGTTGATAAGATTCGACACAGTACTGCGCACCTTTTGGCACAGGCAGTGAAACAGTTGTGGCCAGGAGTGAAGTTAGGTGTGGGACCAGTTATTGAGAACGGATTCTATTATGATTTTCTTAAGAAAGAACCTTTTACGCAAGAGGATTTGAAAAAGATTAGTAAAAAGATGAAGGAATTGGCTAGGAAAGGGATGGAAATTAAGAAAGTTAAGTTGAATAAAAGTGAGCAAGAGAAATATTTCAAGAATGAGCCATTCAAAAAAGAGTTGAATGAAGATATAGAAAGTGAAGGGGGGCAAGCTACGTTTTATAGTCAAGATGAGTTCGTTGACTTGTGTAAAGGGCCACATGTAGAAAGTTCTAAAGAGCTGAAATATTTTGCACTAACAAAGGTTTCAGGTGCGTACTGGAAAGGAGATTCTAAGAATAAGCAGTTGCAAAGGATATATGGCGTGGCGTTCGAAAAGAAGGAAGAGTTGAAAGAGCATCTGCAGATGTTAGAAAATGCAAATAAGTTTAACCATAGGAAGATTGGGGAAGATATGGAGCTTTTCACACTTTTCCCGGAGATTGGGAAAGGGTTGGTTGTATGGTTGCCGAAAGGTGAAATCATAAAAAGAGAGATTGAAAAGTTTGCAATTGATATAGAAGAGAAGCATGGTTATAAGAGAGTTGATACGCCTTTACTGGGAAAGAAAGAGTTGTTCTTGAAGACAGGGCATCTGCCGTACTATGAAGATACTATGTACCCGCCGATGAAATTGGATGATGGTGAATACTACCTTAAACCTATGAATTGTGCTGCTCACCATTTAATCTTTGGTAGAAAAGTTAGAAGTTATAGAGAGTTGCCGTTAAGAATTGCTGAGTATGGTACAGTTTATCGTAATGAGTTATCTGGCACGTTGACAGGGTTGCAACGGGTTAGAGGTATGTGTATGAACGATGCGCACATTTATTGTACTAAAGAAGGGATGGAAGAAGAGATTGTTAAGATATTAAAAATGTTAGAAAAGTATTATGATGCGTTTGGTCTAAAGGAGTATGAAGTCAGGTTATCTTTATGGGATCCTGATAATAAAGAAAAATTTATCGATGAGCCTAAGAATTGGAAGTTTGCTGAAGAAGTGTTAAGGAAGATCTTGAAAAGGTTGAAAATAAAGTATGTTGAAGAAAAGGGTGAGGCTGCGTTCTATGGGCCGAAGATTGATGTACAGTTCAAGAATATATATGGTAGGGAAGAGACCGTATCAACAGTACAGTTAGATTTTGCAGCGAAATCTAGATTTGAATTGCATTATGATGATGCGCAAGGTCAACAGAATCCAGATGTGTTCGTTATACATAGAGCGCCGTTGAGTACTCATGAAAGGTTTATGGCGTTCTTGATTGAACATTATAAAGGTAGGTTTCCTATGTGGTTAAGCCCTGTGCAAGTTAAGATTGTTACAGTGACTGAAAGGAATAATGAGTTTGCAGAGAAAGTTGCTGTGCAAATGAGAGATAGAGGGATAAGAGTTGAAGTTGATTTAAGGAATGAAAGTATTGGTAAGAAAGTTAGGCAAAGTATAGTGGAAAAAGTGAATTATGTTCTTACAATAGGTGATAGCGAAGTTGAGAAAGGGTGTGTGGCCGTGCGTGATAGAGAAGGTAAGGTGCAGCAGGATGTAAAAGTTGATGCGTTTATCAAAAGAGTTGTTGACGAAATCAGGAAAAAATGTTAGACAAGTTGAAAGAGTTTTTGAAAGAGATTGGAGAAGTTGAAGGTAAGTATTTAGTGAGTTGTTTCCATCAAAATAATGAGTGGAGAGTTGATTATTATTCTAAAGAGAAGCATAAAATTTATACTTATCATAAGAAAAATGGAGAGATTAAGGTTATGGAGGACGAAATCTTTCAGAAAGAAAGTAAAGTGTTGGAAGAGTTAAAGATTGAAAATGTTAAAATTGGTTATGAAGAAGTTGTGGAAATGGTTAAAGTAGGTAAACAGAAGTTGATTACGATACTGCAAGTGGTTAATGGTAAGATAGTATGGAATGTTACAGCGTTGACGCCTACGTTAGAGTTGTATAACCTTAAAGTTGATGCAGAGAGTGGTGAAGTGCTTAGTGAAAGTAAAGAAAATGTTATGAATTTTAGAGTGAATCCTTCAGTTGGAGGTTAGTTCTTATTCTCCGGAATAAACCTTCAAAAGTCTTGCCTGAAAAGGATCGTATGCTAATTTTCTTCCATCATAGTCAAGTACCGCAATATTATTTGGTGATTTACATTCTTGATCAATCTCGGGAAGGTTAGCTCCTCCAAGCCCTTCAATACAACCTAAAAATCTAGTGGTTGCTCTAAATTCTGGAGTTAGGTAAGCGCCCTTTACGAGCCTATCAATTTCTGTAGGAACCGAGAGAGCTTCTATTCTCCTATCAAAATCGCCTATATGGACAACAGTCCCATCTTCTTCTTTAAGGTAAATTAAGTAATCGCCCCTACTTGCAACAAATTCAAATCCTAAATCTTTTTCATTACCTTTAGGGATGTATTCGCCAATTGCAAAATGTGTTCTCCCAGCGATTCCTTCTGAAGGAAAAGATTGTTCTATTCGTTTTGAATCAAGTGAATAGATGTATCTTGCACCAGTTTCAGGATCTACACATTCATTTCCCCAACCGTCATAGAGTTTACATTTGTGACCCATCTTTTTGGGATGACCTTTTACATAGTGACCTACACCAAAGAGAGATCCACTTGCAATTCCTTTTGGTTCATCAACAGATATGACTTCTCCAGTCCTAATATCGTAGGAAAAGATTATTCCAGTTTCTTCTTCTAAAACTTCATTCCTAGTATCATGGCTAAGTACTTTTTTTCCATCTTTAGTTTTTAATATTCCAAATTTAGTGATATCAAAGTTTCTTAAATCTTCTAAATCTCTAGCATCCGTTAATTGCCTTCGAGCCAAAAATTCTGAACTTAAACAGGCACCTTCTCTTAAGACATCAGTGTATTCTGATTGACAAGTCTGTTCTTCTGTAGCAGTTTTTCCACTTGGAAACGATCCTGCAATTGCATTTTGGGTAAGTAATAAGGTTAGTAAAGTTTTCATTTTTGTTCTCCTCTGCAATAATTTTCAAGTTTTGGAACTTTTCCTTGCCATTTTTCTGATAA
Source organism: Candidatus Woesearchaeota archaeon (assembly GCA_964437105.1). Lineage (GTDB taxonomy): Archaea > Nanobdellota > Nanobdellia > SCGC-AAA011-G17 > GW2011-AR17 > CAYTFL01. The sequence goes on from CAYTFL010000039.1 coordinate 4,047, forward strand.
TCTTTTATACGGAGCGGCCCATTTCTTTTCAATTAAGAGTTCTGTGAATAAAGGTTCATCTCCGATATCTAATTCAGCTCTCCTTTCTTCAAGACGAGATGAAAAATCATCAAGTGTTAGTTTTGCTTCAGCAATAACAGGTGAATTATCTTTGTAAAGCTCACAAATCTTTCTAGAGTTCTGAAGCATTAGTGTAGTAGTTCTGTCTATAAGTCTTCTAGCCACACTTAATGTTTTACCATAGTTAGTAAGATGTTGAAGATATTGAGTTCCAGGATTTAATGAAGTTTTTCCTGAAAGTACAGTATGATAGTTTGCACCAATTCTCTCGGAATCTAACATTATGGCCGTTTCTAATTCGTTTCGAGGACCAGTTAGTTCTGTTTCTTCTGCCAAAGCTTGTCCAGATAATAAAAGTCCAAAAGTTAATGTAGGTAAGGTTCTCATTTTTCTTCTCCTTTAGGGAATTCATCAGTTTGTGGGTTTAAATCTTCTGGCCTTTTTCCTTATTGAGTACAATCAATAGAGTATTTATCCATTTCATCTTTGGCTTTTCTTCTTGCTTTTTGTACTTGACGTTCAAAATTTTCAATTTTTCTAGAAGGTTTGTAGATTCCTGTTTGCATTAATCCGCTTTTGTAAGTATCTAATTCTTTTTGCCATTCACCATAAGCAGTTTTGTGTTCACTATTAGTTAGACAGTTGATTAAACCACTAGAAACACTTTGACCAAGAACTGCAATTTCAAGACCGAACTTCTGAGAGTCTGTTTCTTGAAATTCAAATGCGATTGTAGTTTCTTCTCTTGGATCTAAAAGAGCGTCCAAATCATCAATTGGTTCTTGATTAAAATTTAGTAAATCATTAGCGATTGCGTTAACATCAACCTTTGGCATAGCCTTTTCAGTATCAGCTACTGCTTGGTATCCGCTTTGTAAGAGTTGTACAGGAGCCAAGAGAGCTGCTTGTTTATTATGTTGAATATATAATTCTTCAACTCCAGCGTATTGAGCAATTTGCTCTACTAGTAATCTTTCATAACCTTGCATAAATATAGGTTGACCTAAGTCTTCTGCTTGGACAGGTGTTGCTAACGATGTCCATAATGCTAGTGTTGGTATGATTTTCATTTTTGTTCTCCTTTGTTACTTCTTAGTTACAAAAAGAGACCCGTTCCCCTTATTTAAGGGTTTTTTATATTATTAATATTAATGAATATTAATCCGAAAAGAGAGATTTTAGAAGGAATACTTCAGGAAGAGAGTTATTTCTTGAACCTTAGTACGAAGCCTTTCCCAAAGTTTTTATATTTGGCAAATAATTCTAATAATAATGAACTCACTCAAAAAAGTTGAATACATTATCGTACACCATACTCAACGGAACGATGATTTCCCATTATTTGTAAAGTTTAGACATAAGTACAGCAGAGGGTGGGAAGATACAGGGTATCATTATTTGATTGGAAAT
>CAYTFL010000039.1:5526-6573 GCA_964437105.1 Candidatus Woesearchaeota archaeon
AGGCGCGCATGCGCTAGGATATAATCAAAATTCAATAGGAGTGTGTTTAATTGGTGATTTTGATAAAGTTAAACCTAGTGAAAAACAGTTTAAGACGCTATTTGCATTTCTTAGAGAAAAGGTTAAACAATATGGCATACCAATTGAAAATGTTAAAGGCCATCGTGAGCTACCGAATGTTAAGAAAACTTGCCCAGGAAAATTTGTTAATATGGATCGCGTTCGCGAGGTAATTAGATCTCAATGATTTTATTCTTGCTAGTTTAGCCAGAAGCTCTTTCTTGCAAATAATGCTTAATTAACGCTAGAGCAGTATCAAGCAATTCCTCTGGAGCTATAAAGGTTGGTTCATCTTTATCTTGAGGCAATCTCGGTTGGCCTAAGTAAGGAAGGTCAGAAAGGAAATCCCAGTCATCAATATCTGTTCCTAAAATTTGTCTGCGCATAGAAAGGTTAAGCCTTCTATCATCTTCACCTATGAAAGGAATTCTTTCGTTAGTGTCGACTTCAACGCCTAAACCCAAGGTTTTTGAATATTCGCCAAACATTGCAGCTAACTCTAAAGGATTTTCAGTGAAGGGAATGTTAGGGCTTGCATTTAATCCTGTACCTAGAACTTCTATCTGTATTGAAGGACCGTATCTTGCATTAAATTCTCCAATCATGCCTTCGTAAGTCGCTAGATCAACAAGACTACCTTCTTGAGCGACCCTACCAAGTAATCCTCTATTTTCCAGTGCAGATTCTTCAAAAGTATCAAATAGCATTTCAGCTAACAAAGGCTGAGGACCTTCAGGCCTTTGTATTGGATGAGATTCGGAAAGCATGACGCTAGACATAAGGTTATCTGCACCGTATGGACAAATTTGTTGATCTTCGTAGTAAACCATATTATCTACAAAGATTGCCCTCAAATCTTCTTCAAATGTTTTTAGGTCCATTTTGTTATAAAAAATTGAAAAGTAGGCAGTTAATAAAACTATGGGTTGATGAGGCTTTGCCCGATAAGCAAACGAAAAGTAAGCTTTATCCGATAAGTGATTAATC
>CAYTFL010000040.1:0-3684 GCA_964437105.1 Candidatus Woesearchaeota archaeon
AAAAGAAGAATTACTTCTTCACTAAGTCGATACACCTACCAGCTGCTACTGTTTGCCCAGCATCTCTGATAGCAAACGAAGACATCTGCGGTATTTCTCCTTGCTTCTCAATCACTAACGGCTTCAGCGGCTTCAACTTAACGATAGCTGCATCACCATTCTTGATAAAGTCAGGATTTTCTTCCAACACTTCACCCGTCGCAGGGTTCAACTTCTTCTCAATTCCTAGGAACTGACAAGCGATCTGCGCCGTGTGTATGTGGAATACCGGTGTATAACCTGCAGTAACAACTGTCGGATGGTTCATAACAAATATTTGTGCCGTGAACTCTTTAACAACTGTTGGCGGGTTATCAGTATGACCTAAAACGTCACCACGCGCGATATCTTTCTTACCGATACCTCGTACAGAGAATCCAATATTATCCCCAGGGATAGCTTCCTGTACTTGCTCATGATGCATTTCGATGGTTTTGACTTCACCAGTCACTCCAGTACCTTCTCTTGCCGGCACTACAATAACTTTGTCACCAATCTTCATCACACCAGTTTCAACTTTACCTACTGGTACAACTCCGATACCCGTTATATTGTAAACATCCTGGATAGGAAGTCTCAATGGTAACGTGGTCGGTTTCTCAGGTTCATCCCACAAGTCCAACTGCTCTCTTAGAGTTGCTCCTGTGTACCAAGTCATAGTTTCTGACTTCTTTACAATGTTATCACCTTTCCAAGCACTTACTGGAATGAATGGAACTTCATCAACTTTGTAACCAACTTGCTGCAACAGCTTAGAAACTTCTTCTTTCACTTTATTGAATTTAGCTTCATCGTAGTCAACTGCATCCATCTTGTTTACAAGCACACCAATCTGCTTAACGTTCATTGTTCTACACAAGAAAACGTGCTCTCTGGTCTGCGCCATGATTCCTTCAGTTCCTGCTACAACCAAGAATGCGATATCCGCCTGGCTTGCACCAGTAATCATATTCTTGATAAAGTCCTTGTGTCCAGGTGCGTCTATAATTGTGTATTCATACTTATCAGTCATAAGCTTCTTATGCATAAGGTCGATAGTTACCCCACGCTCTCTTTCTTCTTTCAAGTTATCCATAACAAACGCAAACTCAAATCCAGCCTTTCCAAGCTCTTGCGCTTTTTCTTTCAGCTTTTTCATTGTTTGCTCATCAATGACACCTGAGTCAAAGAAGAGTCTTCCAACTGTAGTACTCTTACCGTGATCTACATGTCCTACGAACACGATATTAACATGCGGTTTTTCTTTTGCCATATTACTTCACTCCTCCTAATAGATGAGGCTATGGAGAAAACGGGAATTTATAAAGGTTTTGGTAGTATGGACGAGAATAATCACAAGTTTTTTATAGATTTCATAGATTTCCATCTAATTATGAAAGCATTATCATACCTTAGAGACTTACTTGGAGGCATTCTAGAGCAAAAAGAAGATCTAGAGCAAAAAGAAGAAAAAGGTGATATGAAAGTTTACTGCCAAAAATGTAACGCTGAATTAACAGAACAGGGTGGTGATATCACTAATACAGGAGATATCTATTGTAATTTAACTGAACCAAAAAGAAGATGCGTACCTGCCTCTAGATACAAAGAAATAAGATTCTACAGTAAAGATAGACTCAAAGCAGCTATTAGCGAAGGCGTCCTAAGACACTACAGCACTTTAGACGACAAAGTTAGATAAACTCTTCACCGATACATTCATTTAGTTCACCACGCAAATTCTCAGAAAACATTTCTTTAACTTTCTTAGGATAATTCGATAACAACCACGCTAACTTTACAAAAGACGTTTCAGGCGTCATATCAGAAAGATTACCAATCAACCCTAAATCTTGCAACTCTCTCCCAGTAGAATAAACATTCATGTTAACTCTTCCAAACAAAGTTTGGCTCGCCATCACTACTGGCATCTTTTTCGCTAAACTCTTTACTTGTTTACGAATCTTATCATGTTCAGAAGTATACTTATCAACATCATTAATAGGCACATGCCCTAACCCAGTACCTTCTACTAACAAACCATCATATGCATTATACGTTTTCAACTCTTGCACAAACATATGAGGATGAATCTTTAGAAAACCAACTTTAACATCATTAAACAACTTTAACTTAAGCTCATTCTTACTTTTCTTAGGAAAACTATTATCTACAATTTTTACCTTTCCCTTCTTATAATTTACAACTGCCCAAGGTTTCGCATTAATTGGATGGAACGCATCCCTCCTTGACGTATGCATCTTCCTACACTTTAACCCAGGCAAGATCCATGATTCCGTATCACTTGTTGTGCTATGCATACATAACGCCACTCCTGCACAATCACTTTCTAAAACGAAATGCACAGCACCTATCAAATTCATCGCTGCATCGCTACTACCTCTATCACTAGACCTCTGCGCACCAACTAAAATAACCGGTATTGACAGATTCTCTAAAATGAAAGACAACGCCGCCCCTGTATAATGCATAGTATCCGTTCCTTGGGTAATAATAACTGCATCAACTCCCTTCTTCACCTCTTTTCTAATCTCCTTAGCCATAACATTATAATGTTCAAACCTCATATCCTCAGAAAACATATTACCAAGCAACCTAGAGTTAACATTAACCATCTTTTCTAACTCAGGAAACAATTCTACAACTTCATCCGGGCTAAACTTTGAACTTACCGCTCCGGTCTCATAATCAACTTTTGATGCAATTGTCCCTCCTGTATGTAATATAGTAATAGTCTTTTTCTTTTTAGAATGCTTATGCTTCTTCACTTTACTCTTTTTCACAGAAACTTTCTTCAACACTTCAGCTTTCTTAACCTTCTTCTTCAAAATACCTAGGTTATACCCTGAACTTAACTTTACGACATAAGAATCTTTACTACTAGAAGGCATAAGAATTCCCTCATACACTTTACTTTTGGTTGTTAACTTAACCCTGTCCCCTTCCTTCATACCAGTTAAAGAAGAAAAGAAGTTTAAATGCTTTACCCTTCCAAAAGAACTGCATAAAGAAAATCTGTCCTCATTCCATTCTTCTGCCTAGCTCTCCCTCCAAAACCTCTATACTGTTTCATTCTCCACTGTTCAGGCGTTTTATCAAAACAGAACTGCACATCAAGATCCCTATGACCTCCCCTATACCAAACCCTTAAACCTTTAGTCATATAAGGTCTCGTAAAACTTCCTAAGTTAGATAAAATTTCTAAGATTTCACTACCTCTCACCATTCTAAACCTTTGATCTAAATTCCCATAACGCCCACGAGCATGTTTAACCTGTAACTCTTGAACAGACCGACTCTTTCCTAAAAGTTTAACCAATTCAGTAAAGTAAGCATTGACTATCGTTGTAAAGCGATGCACATTCTCATGAAAACGATGACCCCTAAAAGTATCTTCAAAACCCAACCCCGCCACTGCAAGATTAATATCTTCTGCATCTCCAGGATCAGAACACCTTAAGATACTACCTACACCAGCAATAAGGTAAGGTTCATTATCAAGACTCGCCATAAACTGCCCAGTAAAATCAACAATCCCTCTTACAGTGTCAACTTCATAATCTCTTAAACGATCAAAGAAAACTTTCGGCGGATATTCTAAGTCCATTATACTAAAAAGGTAATATATAGCTCCCTTATATACTC
>CAYTFL010000040.1:3694-6561 GCA_964437105.1 Candidatus Woesearchaeota archaeon
TTAGTAAATTTTATATATCTCATACAAAAAACTAGTTAATTATGGCAGAAACAGATGAACATGGAGTACCACTTGAAGTATATGACTCTTTAATTGTACAAGGCGCAACATCCTCACCAGGCCAATTAGCTTTAGGTCAGAGAGCTTATAATAGCTTAGTTAAAGGTTATGGCATAACTAGGGTAGGCTACTTGGTATTAAAAGATGAAGCCGAATTAGGGTTTGCTAAAAACTTTGGACCAGTATCTTTGAACGAAATAAAAGAAAGATTACCTGACGTACATCCTAATTTAACATTAGACATGGCAATTTCATACGTCCACCCTGATGATCTTGAAGAAGCAAGAGCTTTACTTGATACAAACTACAATGAACAAATTGGCTCACGTGTCGAATCCGAAAAAACTGTTCGAGATGCTCTAAAGAGTGAACCATATGCAACTAGAAAACACATCCTTGGCAAAATCCATCCAGCTCTCCACCCAAAGAACCTAGAACTTCTTACTGAGGATTAACAATTTTTATATACTTTTAATTAAAACTTAATTTTATGACAAACCCTAAACATTATGTGACTGCAGAGTTTCTTAGAACGATGTCAGCTTATTATGATGCCCTTGCAAACAGTCCTGAAGGTTCAAGAATTCCTGAAAACTTACCTGACCTCATTGGCCACTTTGACCTCCAAGAGCCTGAAGCAACTTACCACAGAATGCTATTAGATAGATTTGGCGGCACAGAAACTGACGAGCACGGCGTACCTTTCGCATTATACGATTCTTCAATTCAAAAAAGTAAAGAACCCACACCCGACCATCTTGCTCTCAGTGAAAGGCCTTACAATGCTCTTGTAAGAAACCAAAGTATTTCTCGCATAGGCTATTTAGTATTAAGGCCAGAAAGTGAAATACTAAGGATACAAAACTTCGGTAAAAGAAGTCACGAACAAGTAAGAGAAAGACTTAGCGCACTACACCCTAACCTAAGACTTGGCATGCTAACTTCTTACGTACATTCTCACGATATAAAAGACGCGAAAGCACATCTTAGCAAAAAAGTAAAAGAACAAGCTCCAAAACTTCGCGATTGGTATCTAGGTAGGAATCCAAACACAACTATTGAACAATACCTTAGAAGATCATTAACTCCTGATGGATTAAACGCCCTTTGCGAGATTCATCCAGCATTGCACCCAAAGAACCTAGAACTTCTAACTAGGGATTAACTCCAATACAGCTTCCAAGTTGAACTGGTTCACGCAAACCTAGAAAGTGATTTCTTTCAACTTCTTTAACTGCTCCAAGTTCACAAACAGGGATACCAGTATCTAAAGAGATTTGATCCAATTCCTGACCGGTCAAATCTTTCAACCTCCTCCCTTCCAAAGAAAAACGTGAATATCCCCTACTATTTTTATCTAAACCATAATAAATAACATCTTCTCTACATCCAATAATCATAAAATCTAAAGTTCCAGGAACTTTTTTATCCATTGCAAAAATGGTTGGATCACCAGGATTTCTCACTTTCCAACTAGCTCCGGGATTATACAGATTACCTCCTGACATCACATAACTTCTCATAAAACTTCATAAAAGAGATATATTATATAAATCTAACTAACCACTCCAACATATACATTAGAACAAATAAACTCTTATATAGAACTTCATACATAATAAAAGGTAATATTATCGAATTTGGCGATTCGATTGACGTTCAAACCTTTTTGGCGAAAGGTAAAAACATATTTGGCGAATTTCTAAGATAGTGTAAGCTATCATCATTAATAAACATATATATAGTGAAATATATAGTTTGGAAAAGAGGTAAAAGAAAAATGGATTTTTTAGTAAAGAACGCATTGGAAAACGTAGAAACCAATCAAACACAAACAACAGACATAGGACAAGCTAATATTAAAGTCATCGGATGCGGTGGTGGCGGGGGAAACGTAACTAACTGGTTATATAAAAAAGGCGTTCAAGGCGCAGAAATACTCGCGATCAACACAGATAAACAACATTTAGATTTAATAGAAGCGGATAGAAAACTACTAATCGGAAAAAGTTTAACACGAGGTCTTGGCTGCGGAGGTTTTCCACAAAGAGGAACTGAAGCTGCTAAAGAACAGATGTCAGAGCTAAAAAACATGCTCTGCAAATCAGACATGACTTTCATCACCGCAGGGATGGGAGGTGGTACAGGTACAGGTGCCGCGCCCGTGGTTGCACAGATTGCAAAAGAGGAAGGGTCAATTGTTATTGGAGCAGTAACTATGCCCTTTGAAATTGAAAGAGCAAGGATTGAGAAAGCAGAATATGGACTACAACAACTTCGCGACATTTGCGACACAGTGATTGTTATTGACAACAACAAATTGGTACAGATAGCAGGTAACTTACCTGTGCAACAAGCATTTGCAGTGGCCAACGAACTAGTGTCCACAATGATTAAAGGTATTGTAGAAATTATTGCCGTACCTTCGTTAGTTAACTTAGACTACGCCGATGTTAAAGCCATCATGGCGAAGGGAGATGTCTCTGTAGTCGGTATCGGTGAATCGAACACAGAACGCCGTGTACATGAAGCTGTACGCCGCGCACTAGACAACCCTCTTCTTGAGGTGAGCTATGAAGGCGCTACCGGCGCGTTGATCCACATTACAGGCGGCGCTGACCTGACCTTAGATGAAGTAAGTCAAGCAGGCGAAATGATTACAGAAGCATTAGACGACGACGCCAATGTCATTTGGGGTGCTAGGATTAAAGACGATATGAAAGGGAAACTACGTATTATGGCTATCATTACAGGTGTTAACTCCCCTTACATACTTGGCAGAGCAAGTAGTAAACAACATGCAAAAC
>CAYTFL010000041.1:0-6508 GCA_964437105.1 Candidatus Woesearchaeota archaeon
GGTGAGCAGTTGAAAGATATTGGTGGAGTTGCAGCTATTCTAAGGTTCGCGTTGGCATAAAATAAGCAGAAACTATATAAATAAATCAGCCTTCAATTTGTTCATGCAGGAAATTAAGAATAAAATTGAGGCGGTGCTATTCATAACGGGGAGGCAGATGTCTGTTGAAGAAATAGCGCAGTTTTGTAATATTGGAAGTGTTGGATCAGTTAGAGAAGCCCTTAAAGAATTGTTAAAAGATTATTCAAAAAGAGAAGGTGGGCTTGAAATAATCGAACAGGATAAAAAGTTTAAGCTAAATATTAGAAAACAGTATACGCATCTTTCTACAAAGCTGTTATCATCAGCGGAGTTGGATGCGCCAACGCAGGCAACGTTAGCACTGATAGCTTACAAACAGCCAGCGTTACAGTCAGACATAGTAAAAATGAGAGGGAATAGCGCTTACGACCATATTAAGACCCTGAAAGAAATGGAATTCTTGACCTCTGAAAGGAAAGGTAGGACTAGGTTATTGAAACTCACCTCAAAGTTCTTTGACTACTTTGATATTGTTGAACAAGAGATGAAAGAAAAGTTTCATGAAGTAGGAGATAATCAGCCAGTTGAGAAAAAACAAGAAAAAGTAGTTGAAGAAATAACTGCCGAAGAAAAACAAGTGGAGATTGTTGAAGAAGAAAAAGAAGAGGAGGAAGAGAAAGAGGAGAGGGAAGAAGCGTTGGCCATTGAAGCTAAAGAAGAGGCCATCCTGCAGTTAGACGCCGATGACTTTGGTTCGTCGCTGTAAAAAACATGAAAATACGTAAAGAAACATGCTTACTAGCCTTAATATTTCTAATTACATTAGGTTTTCGGCTATACTATGCATTTAAAGTTCAGTTCTTTAGTAGCGATGAAGCATACTTTCATTTGAGACATTCTGAGTATATCGCAGAAAATTTGTTTCCCTTAGTTTATGATCCATTAAGTTATGGAGGGAATGTTATACTTAATACACACATAGTTCATTATTTCTTAGGTTTGATAGATATCGTTTTAACACATAATATAGTGTATAAAGTTATACCTGCCGTATTTGCAAGTAGTATTGTGTTGATAGTGTTTTTCTTGGCAAGGTATGTTACAAAGAATGAGTATGCAGCACTTTTTAGTGCAGTACTGGCAGCCTTCGTACCAAGTTTTATCTCGTTAACTTTGAACCAGATTGCAGTGCTTAGTTTCTTCATTCCGTTGTTTTTACTAGCATTGTATGCACTGTTAAACCTACGTAAGCAAAAGATTTTGTTCTTGATTTTATCAGCGATAATTATTATGTTGGCGCCGTTAGATTTACTAATAATATTTACGGCAGCGATATTTGCGGTGTTATTATTCGCAGAGTCGAATGAGATTAAACGTAATGAGAAAGAAGCTATTGGACTTTTGGTTGCAATATTCTTACTAGTTAACCTAATATTCTATAAAAACTTGTATTTGGAGTTAGGGATAACGGCAATATGGCAAAATCTGCCATTAGAATTGTATGGGGAGTTGTTCCAAGACTTTAATCTGTTTGAAACGATTGCAACCATAGGTATTATTCCTTTGATATTAGGAATAGTTGGGTTTTTACTTTACAGAAAAAGAGACAGAGTGATTATACTGTTAAGTGCAGTACTGTTTGCAGACTTTACTTTATTGTTGCTAAGGTTAATACCTTTCACAGAAGGGTTAATGTTCCTAGCAATCATACTATGTGTTGTGGCAAGTATAGCGGTAGAGAAAATGTTATCATACATGAAACTTACAAAGATGGCGAAGTACACACTACCTGTAATGACTATTTTGTTTGTTGTTGCCATTATTAGCATGTTAATACCATCTATCGGGTCAGCAGAAGAAGTTATATACGAAGGAGTGCAGGTAGAAGAGATCGAAGCGTTAGAGTGGATAAGAGATAATAGTCCGGAAGGAAGTGTTGTATTGGGCAATGTGTATGAGGGGAATTTGATCATTTACATCGCTGAAAGAGCTAATGTTATTGATACGCAGTTCTTTTACGCGGAAGATAGGATCTTAGACGTGGAAACAATATTTACTTCAGAATCTTTAATAAAAGCTACAAAAGAGTTAAACAAGTACGAAGTGGACTATATCTATTTTTCAGAGAATAGTAAAGAACTATATGATGTGGAAAGTTTAGTCTACACAACTGATGAAAATTGTTTTGAGGAGGTGTTTGTCAACGATGCTGCATCGGTTTACGAAATGGTATGTTAAGTACATTATCATCGCGTTAGCGTGTGTGCTTTTGCTAGTTGTGCCGCTGATAAAAGGGCCGTGGATTGGCACAGAACCTTTCCTAAACTACCGAATGGCTGACAGCTTAAGTTGGGAAGATCCGCTTAGCTTCGGTGGTAGGTTTGCAGCATATGAATGGGGGACACCGTTAGCGTTTAGCCCAGCACCGAATTATCTTATGACGATATTGCCCTTACTGTTGGGAGTGTTAAGCTTATTTTTACTAGCAGGAATAATAGAAAAGTTTAGTGATGATGAGATGTTGCAAAACGTTTCTTTGCTAATGTTTGTATTATCACCCGCGTTCATATACACGTTCAGTTTTGCTAACAACTTATTCTTACCATTATTCTTATCTCTACTAATCTTTTACTTGTTTATACAAGATAAGATCTATTGGTTAAGTTTGCCGCTTGTAATAATCTTGCCGTTGTTTTCTGTTGTTTTATGTATAGGTGTATTGTTGATTTTACTATGTTATAGCCTTTGGAAGAAAGAAAAAAGATTGTTTCTGTTACTGCTAATAATCCTTACATTGATTGTAGGTGGAATGTACTATGGTTACATATTTATGAATGCGGGGTTGCCGGAGAGGTTATCGTTTGAGGAGGCAGAAGAGTTTAGCCTGTTCTCAAGGTTATTTTATGACCTGGGTGCGGCGTACGGACTGGGCATATTTATTGCTTTGACTGCAGTTCTAGGATTTATGCAGTTATGGAGGAAAAAGTATTCTAACCTGTTCTTATTCTTTTCAATAGCGTTAACTTTAGGAATAGCGTTCTTTTTTCAAGAAAATCTTTTACTGCTTAACTTGTTACTTGTACCGTTTGCAGCGTATGGGTTCATATTCCTTTCTGAAGCAAAGTGGACCAACCGTAACTTGCGTAACCTTGCATTTTTGGTTATTGTGTGTGGTTTAGCATTCTCAACAGTATCACAGATGGATTCTTTAAGTGAATCTATGCCCAGTGGAGCAATAATTGAAGGGTTGCAGTCCCTAAATGAATTACAACGGTCAGTAGTGTTCTCACATTATTCAAGAGGAGTGTGGATAAACAGTGCTGGGCATATGAATGTGATGGATGAGAATTATTTGTTCGTTGATTATGCGGAAATAAGGTGGAATGATAGTGAAACGTTGTTTTATACTAGAGATCTTGAAGTTGCTACAGAAATATTTGAGAAGTATGATATTGAGTATATCTGGATCGATGAGGAGATGAAAGAAGAGATCTGGGACTATGATTCTGAAGGATTGTTGTTTATCCTAGAGTATACAAAAGATTTTAATAAAGTGTATGATAAAGAGGGGGTAGAAATCTGGGAGATTGATATATGATAATCACTGCATTCGACGTATTCTTGTTTGTTATTTACTTTATTGTGCTCTACCTTTCAATATTCTGGCTAGGTGTACTTTTCTTAGTGAAAGAAGAAGAAAAGCCTAAGAAAAAAGGGAAGAGGCCAATGTTTACAGCGATTGTGCCTGCTTACAACGAAGAGAGGGCTATTGTGCAAACCCTAAAATCGTTAGTTGCTTTAAATTATCCCAAAGATAAGAAGCAGATTATTGTGGTGAATGATGGGTCAAAAGATCGAACAAGAGAGTTAGTTGAAAGTTATATTGCAAGGAACCCTGGTGAACCTATTACCTTGATCAATCAAGAGAACCAAGGTAAAGCTGTTGCAATGAACAAAGGGCTAGAGATCGCTAAAGGTGAGTACTTTGCTTGCTTAGATGCAGATTCGTTTGTTGCGCCGAATGCTTTGATAGAAATGTTGCCTTACTTTGAAGATGAAGAAGTAGCCGCAGTGTGTCCATTGTTGAAAGTTAATAAGCCGAGTTCAGTAATAGAGAAGGTGCAGTGGTATGAGTATGTTGTGAACATGTTTTACAAGCATTTGAACGGTAAGTTAGATTGTATACATGTTACGCCAGGGCCGTTCAGTGTTTATAGGACCGGTTTGATAAAAGACCTTGGAGGGTATGATACGACTACAATAACTGAAGACTTAGAGATAGCGATCAGGTTACAAAAGCATCAGTATAAAATTGTACAAACGTTCGACGCGACAGTGTACACGAATTCGCCTAAGACCTGGAGGTCATTGTTCTGGCAGAGAGTTAGGTGGTACAGAGGGTCGGTTGATAACTCATTACGTTACAAAAAGATTATGTTTAACAAGAAGTATGGAGATTTTGGAATCATTCGTATGCCGACAATTATTATGTCAGGTATATTAACTATACTTATTACAGGATTTTTACTAAGAGAGGTGGTGACGCGATTAACTAGAAATGTCGTCTGGTTGCAGGCAATAAACTTTGATATCTTTACGATATTGAAAGCCTATGAGTGGCAAGTAGATCTTTTGAACTTACCATATTCCAAGTACTTTATTGCGTTAACGGTAATTACTTTAGGTCTGTTTGTCATGGTATATTCGTATAGGTTAGTTGGTGAAAAGATTACGAATCATGGGAAAACCTTTGCCTCGCTTAGCTTCTATCTATTAGTATACTCCTTTTTTCTGTCTTTCGTGTGGATGTACATAGCCTTCCAGATGGTCACGAAACGGAAATTAAGATGGTGAGGAAGAGAATCATATATTTCCTACTACTATTGATATTAGTACTAGTCGTGAGAGCAGCGTATGCCGAAGTTAACGCTGACAATTATTATTGGGACGAAGTTGTATTCCTAGAATTGGCTGAAGAAGGTTATCTATCTGAGTCTGAAGAAGTTTATAGGCCGCCGTTGTTTCCTTTCCTTTTATCGTTCTTTGGAGAAGATTATGGCCATCTCTTTGTGTTAGTATTAGTATTTTGTAGCATATTCTTAGTATATCTTTTAGGAGAAGAAATGTTTAGCACGAAAACAGGGTTGATCGCAGCGACGATTTTTGGAGCGATGCCACTTTACTTCTTTTACAGCGTGAAGTTGTTAACGGAACCTTTGGCCATTATCTGGATATTGATGGCTTTCTTTATGGTAGTGAAGTATGAGAAAAATAATAGTGATTATTTCTTATACCTGGCAGCGTTTTTCTTAGGGTTAGCTGTCTTAACGCGATACTTATGCCTAGTGCTAGTGTTCAGTTTCTTAATCTATGCAGTGTACAGGAAATGGAGTTGGGTTGAGATTGTTAAAAGTGGAGGAGCGTTTATCGTAACTTTAAGTCCGTTATTCATACTGGGTTGGATAAATTATGGTAACCCTTTAGGAATGTTGCTAGTGAATCTGTTTGATAACACTACTGCTACAGGGACAATTTTCTATTACTTCACACACTTCTTTAGCATGTTAGGATTTTTTGTACCAATACTATTTGTTTTAGGGCTGAGAAGGTGGAAGAAAGTTAAGCACGTTTTAATCTTCATGGTAGCTTATTTTGTTGCTCTTAGCTTACTATCGCAGCATTATGAAAGGTTCTTCATACTATTGTTGCCGTTCTTTGCAATAATAGCTGCGCAAGGTGTAGTTTACTTGGATAGATGGAATTTAGGAAGATCAGTTTTGTTATTATGGGTAGTAATAGCTTTATTCGCAGGAGTAGAAATGGTTGACGCAGATAAAGATAATACGGCCTTCCTGATACAAACGGCTGAAGCCTTACAGCTAAATGGAACTGTGATGAGTAATTCGCCAGCTTATTTCTCATACTTTGGTGATATGGACGTGGTTAACTTCCCAGAAGATCTGGAAAATATAGGTTCTATTAGTTATTTTGTCGTCGATAATTACCACCCGAGAGGAGATAGCAATTACACAAGTTACGTAAATTATTTAAAAGACAATAAGGAAGCAATCTATACGTTCAATTGGGAACACAGGGAGATTATTGTATATGAAGAGAAGAGTAACGCATAAACTATACCTATTTGCATTTGTAGTTACAGTGCTAATATTTTCTTTAGGTTTAACTATAGGATTGGTTATAGAGAAAGAAAGGTTGAATGAAGTAGATAAGTTAAGCCTTGCGCAACAAGTGGATCTGAAGAGTTTACAGTTGCAGCAATCTTATATTGAGTCTGAAGCGGCAAACTGTGAAGCTTTAAACGAGATATTGGAAGCTAACATCGCAGATTTGTCTGAAGCAACGTCGCAGATTGTTGATTATACAAAAAAGTCTGTATCGGATGAAGAGTTGTTTGAGTTGCAGCTAAGAGAATATTTTCTTACAGAGATACAGTACTTTATAGAGAAAGAAATGCCGCTTAATGTTG
>CAYTFL010000042.1:0-242 GCA_964437105.1 Candidatus Woesearchaeota archaeon
AAAAGATTAGGGCTGGGAAAGGTAAAAATCGTGGAAGACCGTATAAGAAAAAGAAAGGACCTTTGTTAGTTGTATCAAGCAAATGTGAATTGGTTCAAGCAGCAAGGAATTTGCAAGGTGTAGACGTATGTAACGTTAGGGATTTGAATGCAGAGTTGTTGGCACCAGGAACGGATGCAGGAAGGTTAACTTTATGGTCGGAAAAAGCTATAGATGTTATGAGTAAAGAAAATCTTTTCTAT
>CAYTFL010000042.1:275-6483 GCA_964437105.1 Candidatus Woesearchaeota archaeon
GAGTCTTGACAATTATTCAGTATTGAAGTATCCTCTAACAACTGAAAAGAATGTTAAAATGATGCAGGCAGAGAATAAGTTGGTATTTATTGTAGATAGAAGATCAACTAAGCCTATTATCAAGAAAGCCGCAGAAGAAATGTTTAATGTGAAAGTGCTGAAAGTGAATACGTTAATCCTTCCTTCAGGAAAGAAAAAAGCGTATCTGAAACTGTCACCAGATACACCAGCGATCGACGTCGCTACAGATTTAGGGTTGATATAAAATGGGAAAAAGACTAATCACACAACGTAGAGGAAGAGGAACTTCCACGTATAAATCTCCTAGCCACAGGAATAAAGGGAGAATTAAGTATAGGAAGTATGATCAAAGCGAAAAAGAAGATGTTGTGTTCGGAAAAGTGAAAGATTTGGTGTCTTGCCCAGGACATACTGCGCCTTTGGCGAAAGTAAAGTATGATACTAAGGAAGAAGTGTTATTGTCAGCACCATTGAATGTTAAAGTTGGAGACGTTGTTGCGTCAGGTGCTACGGCGGCTGTACAGAAAGGTAATGTGTTACCTCTAAAGAATATCCCTGATGGTAGTTTAGTGTATAATATTGAAAGTAGACCAGGAGATGGTGGAAAGTTTGCTAGAACTGCAGGTGTTTTTGCAAGAGTGTTTAGCAGAAGTGGAGATAAAATCACGATATTATTACCTTCAAAGAAAAAGAAGACTTTCCTTGGAAACTGTAGAGCTACAATTGGAATTATTGCAGGCGATGGAAAGAAAGAAAAGCCGATATTGAAAGCTGGAAAGAAAATGCATGCAATGAGAGCTAAGAATAAGTTGTATCCGAAAACATCAGGTGTTGCAATGAATGCAGTTGACCACCCATTCGGATCTGGTAGAGGACGTAATCCAGGTAAACCAAAAACTGCACCACGTTGGGCACCAGCAGGAAGGAATGTTGGACTAATCAAAGCAAGAAAGACAGGTAAGAGGAAGTAAACATGGCAAAGAAAGAATATACTTATCGTGGAAAGAAAGTTGAAGAATTGAAAGGTATGGACCGGGAAGATTTCCTAAAACTTACCCCTGCAAGGCAAAGAAGGAGTCTTAAGAGAGGGTTGAGCGAGAGGCAGAAAAAACTTTTGAAAAAGATTAGAAAGGCTAAAGAAGGAAGTTGGAAGAAGCCCATCAAAACTCATTGTAGAGATATGATAGTTTTGCCAGAAATGTTAGACCAAACTATTCATGTTCATAAAGGAAAAGGTTGGGAAGCGATTAAGATCCAGCCAGAAATGTTAGGATTGTACTTAGGGGAACTAACCTTAACAAGAAATAGAGTTAAGCACTCTGCACCAGGTATTGGAGCAACAAAATCGAGTGCGTCAGCATCGGTAAAGTAAAATGGACAGAGAACATCAAGCAATTGCACGTGGAACGAACTTGGCAATTTCAAAGAAGTTTTGCGTAGAGATAGCTAAGTTTATCCGTGGAAGAGATCTGGATAAAGCTAAAGGTTTGATGAATGGAGTAATCTCAAAGTCCGTCGCAGTGCCATTCACTAAGCATAATCGAGACCTAGGGCATAAGCCAGGTAGAATTGCTGCAGGAAGATATCCTGTTAAAGCTGCAAAAGTAGTGTTATCCTTACTTGAAGCTGCAGAGATGAATGCAATGAATAAAGGATTAGATTCAGAAGCGTTGTATGTTGCAGAGATTATGGCTAACAAGGGAACAGGCCAAATGAAAGGTGGACGGCAAAGAGGTAGAGAAGCTAAGCGAACTCACATTGATATTGTGCTTATGGAAAGAGAAGGTAAAAAGAAGGCTAAGAAGAAAGAAGAGAAACCGGTGAAAGAAGTTAAACCTGTAAAGAAAGCTGAGAAAAAGAAAGAAGCACCGAAAAAAGTTGAAGAAAAAAAAGAAGTGAAGAAAGAGGAAACTAAAAAATGATTGAAAGAAAATTTGTTGCAGAGAAGATGAAAGAGTTTTTGGTAAATGAGTATCTCTCAAAAAAAATGGGCCCTGGGAAGTATAGTTCGTTTGAGATCAAGCGTACACCGTTAGGAGAAAGAATTGTAATATATACAGCTAGACCAGGTTTAATCGTTGGAAAAGGTGGAGAAAATATTAAGATGCTTACAAAGATATTCAAAACTAAGTTCAAAATGGAAAATCCGCAGATTGAAGTGGCAGAGATTACTAATCCTGCACTTGATGCGCAAACAATGGCTGAACAAATTGTGACTACCTTAGAAAGATTTGGTCCTAAAAGGTTTAAGTCAACAGGTTACAGAACTCTACAAAGAATTATAGATGCAGGAGCATTAGGTGCAGAAATTACTATTAGTGGAAGAGGTCTGCCTGGAGCTAGAGCAAAAGTATGGCGGTTTTATGCTGGTTATCTAAAGAAGTCTGGAGATGTTGCAGTATCTGTTGTTAACTATGGAATGTGTGTAGCAAATTTGAAATCGGGCACAATTGGTATAAAAGTAAGTATATTGCCAAGCGGCATTGTATTACCAGATAAGATTGAGTTTTTAGAGCAGCCGGATATGACAGTGAAGGTAGAAGAGAAAGAATTGAAAGAAGAAGAGGAAAAGCCTAAGAAAGTGAAGAAGAAGAAAAAGAAGGTTAAGAAAAAGGCAAAAAAGAAAGTAAAAAAGAAAGAAGAAGTAAAGGAAGAAGATGAAAATAAAGAATAATGAACTAAGGAGAATGAGTATAAAGCAATTAGAGGAAAAGCTTGTAGATCTTAAGAAAGATCTGATTAAAGTTAATGCCCAGGTTGCAACCGGTACTGTTCCAGACAACCCCGGAAATGTGAAGAACCTGAAGAAAGGTGTTGCACGTATATTCACGATTATGAAAGAAAAACAAAAGGAGGATAAATCAAAGACAAGCAATGAGTGAAATTTGCTCCAAGTGCGGACTTCCCAAAGATCTTTGTGTCTGTGAAACCATAGCCAAGGAAGAGCAGAAGATCGAGATTACGTTGGTCAAGCGAAGGTTTGGAAAGTTAATAACTGTCATAGAAGGTATTGATGACAAGACCATCAATATCAAAGAGCTGGGAAAAAAACTCAAAACGAAGCTTGCATGTGGTGGAACTGCAAAAGAAAAAAGGATTGAATTGCAAGGAAATCATTTGGAAAAAGCTAAAGAGTTTATGGTTGAAGAAGGGTTTTCACCTAGCGCAATAAGTACTGTTAACAAAACAGGAAACAAAAGATGAGATCACCAAAGAACATTGTGAGGCATGAGATGATCGGCCTTATAGTGAAGGTGATTGATGCAAGTAACTCCGCCCTTATTGGCATTGAAGGAAAAATTGTCGATGAGACGCGGAACACCTTGGTTATTGAAACCAAACAAGGCGAAAAAACTGTGTTGAAGGCACAAGTTAAGCTGGAAAGTGTTGTCGGTGGCGAGAAAGTCGTTATTGATGGCAAAAGTTTGGTCGCAAGGTCAGAAGATAGGATAAAAAAATGACGAAGAAGAAAAGCGTTGGAATGGGGATAGATTTACCTAGTAAGAGCTGTGATGATGCACATTGTCCTTTTCATGGAAATTTGAGTCTGCACGGTAAAACGTTTACAGGAACAGTTACAAAAAAGAATCCTCATAAGACAGTTAATGTTGAATGGCCAAGAACGTTTTTTGTATCAAAGTTTGAAAGGTATGCTAAGCGTAGATCAAAAGTGAAAGCGCATAATCCACCTTGTATTGATGCAGCTATAGGAGATAAAGTGACAATCGTTGAAACAAGGCCAATTAGTAAGACTAAGAAGTTTGTGGTGGTGAAAATAGAACAATGAAAGCATTAACAGGACATATAGTAAAGTCGTTGCCGGTTGGGGCAGAAGTTCCTACTTGTGATAACTCTGGTGCGAAAGTAGTTAAGATCGTCAGTGTGAAAGGACACAAGACTGTTAGAAGGAGAATAGCATCAGCTGGAGTTGGAGACTTGGTTAAAGCGTCCGTAATTAAAGGTAAACCAGATATAAGAAAACAGTTAGTATTGGCAGTGGTTGTTAGAACAAGGAAAGAGTATAAGAGAGCTGATGGTTCAAGGATTAAGTTTGAAGATAATGCAGTGGTAGTATTGAAAGACGATAAAGGGAATCCAAAAGGAACAATATTTAAGGGAGCTGTTGCAAAAGAAGCTGCTGAAAGGTGGCCAGGTGTATCAAAAGTAGCGAGGATAGTAGTATGAAAGGAGAATGGTCAAAATCATGGAAAGGTAGTATTCGGCCTAATAAGCAGAGGAAGTATAGGTTTAACGCACCATTACATGTAAAACAAAGTTTTGTTAGGGTACACCTAAGCCCGGAGTTAAGGAAAAAGCATGGGTTTAGGAGAGTAGGTGTACGTACTGGTGACAAAGTTAAAGTTGTGAGAGGACAGTATACTAAGAAAACTGGTAAAGTTAATAGTGTAGGGTTAATTAGGCAAAGAGTTTATGTTGACGGGATTGAAAATATTAGGAAGGAAGGAACGAAAACGTTTATCGCTCTACAACCTAGCAACCTTATGATCACAGAGTTAGACTTGAGTGACAAGAAGAGGAAAGCAAAGTTATCAAGCAAAGGAATTAAAAAAGCAAGTAAGGAGAAGAAAGATGGTTCATAGACACTTATCAAGATTGAATGCGCCAAAGAGTTGGCCAATTAGGACAAAAGGAATTAAGTTTATTACAAGGCCGAGCCCTGGAGCTCATAATTTTGCTACTTCAATCCCTCTTTCATTAGTGCTTACAAATATCTTAAAGCACGCTAGAGTTAACAAAGAAGTTAAGAAAATATTGTATGAAGGAAAAGTTTTAGTTAATAATCAAGTCAGAAAGGATCATCATATGCCTGTTGGGTTGATGGATGTGATTACAGTTCCTTCGTTAAATGAAGCGCATAGGGTTGTGTTCACTGAGAAAGGTAAGTTTAAGTTATTAAAGCTAAAAGATAATGAGAAGGATTTACATTTACAAAAAGTTGTGAATAAGACGATCATAAGTAAAGGAAAAGTGCAAATTAATCTGTTGGATGGAGGTTGTATTGTGTTAGATAAGGATGATTACAAGACAGGAGATACAATCGTTAGTTCATTCAAAGATAAGAAAGTGATTGAACATATTCCTTTCAAAAAAGGTGCTAAAGTCTATATGTATGGTGGGAAAAGTATAGGGAAAGTTGGGAAGTTAGAAGCTGTTAAAGAGAACCAAATTATTGTGAAAACAAAAGAAGGTAGTTTTGAAACTGCGAAGCGTTATGCGTTTGTGGTCGGAGAAAGGCAGGTTATTGAAGAATGAATCAAATGAAAACAATCGAAATCGAAAAAGTTACCTTGAATATAGGAGCTGGGCAACCAGGACATCCCGTAGAGAAGGCTAAGATATTACTTCAAAAGATTTCGAACATGAAGCCTGTTGAAACTAAAACAAGCCCTAGGACGAGAATACCTGCCTGGAGTTTAAGACCTAATTTGGTTATCGGTTCGAAGGTGACTTTGAGAAAAGAGAAAGCTAAGGAAGCGTTAGCAAGACTTTTGTTAGCAAGAGATAATATACTACCATTAAAATCATTTGACAAAAGCGGGAACTTCTCTTTTGGAATAAAAGAATATTTAGATGTTCCAGATTTAGATTACATCCCAGAAGTTGGAATTATTGGGTTTGAAGTTGCTGTGACTTTACAGAGGAAGGGTTATAGAATCAAGAGGAGAGCTTTAAGGAAAAAAAAGATTCCGCAGAGGCATACAATCTCTAAAGAAGAAGCGATTGAGTTTGCAAAAAATAATTTTAGCCTGAAAGTCGTAGATAGAGAGGAGGAAGAAGAATGAGCGCAGGAAGTTATAAGAAAGTGTTTAAGCAGTTAAGGAGTAAACCGGTGAAACTGAAGAAGTTTCTAAAACATAATGCTCCTAAGCAAAGGAAATTTGGAGTGAACTCTAAACCTTGTAAGATCTGTGGAAGGCTAGGAGGACATATCCAGAAGTATAAGTTAGATATATGTAGACAATGCTTCAGAGAAAATGCAAAAAAGTTGGGGTTTAAGAAGTACTATTGAAAATGGCAATGAACGATACACTAGCAGGGGCATTAAACTCGTTGGTTAACGCCCAAAATGTAGGAAAGGCAGTTTGTGTAGTGAAACCTAAATCAAAAATGTTGATGGCTGTGCTTGAGATAATGAAAGAGAACCACTATATTGGTGATTATAAGG
>CAYTFL010000043.1:0-6420 GCA_964437105.1 Candidatus Woesearchaeota archaeon
GTATTACTAATAACAATAGTATAAACACACCCATTCCAATCAACACAAACATAACCCACGAACTTTCACTTTCTGCTGCCCTACTAATACTTCCTTTCTCCACAGTCACCTCAAAATCTTTCTCACGCGTAACTTCTCCACTCTCAGTTTCAAACGTAGATACAATCGTCAGAGTATAATCTCCTTCCTTTACTCCTGTTAGATCCATTGACGCAGACACTTCAGTTAACTCTCCCGATACCAAAGTATAACTACCTAACACCCCTTCATACGCACCATCACTCAGTTTAACAGACAATTCTGTATTCATATCTTCAACCCACAGACTTTTCAAACTAACTTCCATTGTTTCAGCTTGCGCAAAAAACGAACTAGAATCGATATCAACAATTTCTACATCCTCTACACCGATAACCAAATCAACCGTCTCAGAACTCCTTTCCTCACCATCATACGAAGCAACAAAGGATAAGTCATAAGATCCCGCTTCCATTCCAACAGTCTCAAAAGTTTCAGCAACACTTATCTCTTCTTCTGGCAATACTAAAGAATAACTCTCCACTTCAATTTTTTCCCCATCAACAACAAACTCACCTTCTAAACTCTCAATAACATCCATCCCTTTATGTACTAATGAAGCTTCAAGCTCAACACTTTCACCTTCCCTGACAACATCAGGTTCAACAACATCAATTGCCACAAACTTCTCAGGGTATGGCACTTCAAAAGTTACAGGTATATTCACTGCCACTGTCGCACCTACTTGTGAAGAATCAAACGGCACTTGATAGAATCTAATAATAGCAACACGCACTTCACCAAAATCTTCGATATCATCCATAGTTATAGTCAACGTCACATCTTTACTCTCCATTGCATCTACTAAAACCTTGTCACCACCGGCAACTTCCAAAGAAACCCCTTCGATATTTTCTTTTAATGTAATCTCCGACACAATCTCTGCATCAATATCATTATTAATAGTTGCAACCAACTCATAAGAATTAACTCCCTCTTCATAACTAGGAGAAAAACTTGCTGGAGAAATTGTTAAAGCACTCACTATTGGAACTAACAACAAAGCAAACAAAACTCCAACTAAAGTCTTTTTCATTTAATCCCCTAATAAAAAATAAAAAAATTAAGTTAAGGCAGTAGCCTCATACGTTACTGAATAAGTCTTTGCACCAGACCTTGTTTCCTTAGGCACTAGCATAGTATAGTAAACCTCAATCTGGTCACTAGTCGTTTGGAAATCAAGCTCTTCACACAGTGTCAAAGTATTTTCAGTAGATAGTGTCGTCAATTCAGTTAACGTGTCCAACAAGCTATCAGCACAGGAACCTGATTCCACTTCTTCAACAGCCATTATTTTAACAGCCGCAGTAGTTGCACAATCTACACCAGTTCCACAGTATAGATCACTTGCACTTTGATCACCTTCAGCAGTAACAGACACTGGCGTCGTACCAGAGTTGTACAAAGTGTGTCCATCTGATGAAGTTGGATAACCACTATCTTCTACCCAACACTCAGATGTATAAGTAGTCGGATCGTACGAGTATAAAGTAGAATACCCAGTTGTACAACTATCATCATAATACCCAGAACCAAACGAGATAGACGAATCATCTAACGTAATTCCTGCTGCCCCCGATTGGGTAAAACTAGTAGTTCCTTCTGTCGTTGCTCTCCCTGTAACTTATGGACTAACACCCCAATAAACAAAATTCAAAGCAACTCCTAAAACCGAAACCGCTATTGCCAAAATAAGGAGCCCCATCAAGAGCTTATTATCTCCATAACTTTCATTCTTTTTCTTTGCCATTTTTCATCCTCCTTTTCTATTCCGGCTCTTCAACAGTAAAACTCACTGTTGCAGCCTCATCATCGCTGATCGCCTCTGCATCTAAAACCGTAAGGGAAACTTCCCCTTCATTAGTTCCTTCTTCAGAAAAGACCTGAGTACCTTCACTTGTTATCGAAGTAAATACTAACAAAGTTCCTAAAATTGAAAAGAACAGAACAATCACTACTCCTCCAAATAACATTCTTTCTGATAGTTTCTTAACCACCTTTTTTGCCTCCTTTTCTTTATTTCACAAGATTTAACAGTCAAACCGTCGCTAAAAAACGAT
This sequence comes from Candidatus Woesearchaeota archaeon, assembly GCA_964437105.1. Taxonomy (GTDB): domain Archaea; phylum Nanobdellota; class Nanobdellia; order SCGC-AAA011-G17; family GW2011-AR17; genus CAYTFL01. Next base: position 2,139 of record CAYTFL010000043.1, read on the forward strand.
TAAACTTCCAATTACTACCCGAAAAAACTTATTTAAAGATTTAGAGGTCAGGATCTCCTCGTCGGAAAATCTAGTTAGAAAAGAGATCTTTACAAAGAAGATTAAAGAAAATAACTAATAAAAAAAGAAGATTGTCAAATAGAGATTACGAAATAACTTTACCACTTCCTTTCATCATCAAGAACATGAATGACCGGAACCTTTCCATACTTTTCCCAGAACGACACTCTATACTCCTGTAACAACAAATTCAACTCACGTCCAAGTTCTTCAGTGTTTTTCATTGTTTGTACCCCCGTACAGTTTTTCCCCTCCAGGATATTATTCTCATAGAAATTCGATTTAAATATCTTATGGACTTTTGTTAAGTATTCTACATCTGACTCTTATACACTTCTAAAGTTTCTTCAGCTATCGCATCCCAAGTATAACCTTTAACTTTTTCTTCATTAACTTTCCCCATTTTCTTAGCTACTTTAGTATTATCTAACAAATAAAGAATTTTTTCTTTCAACGCTTTCTTATCACCAAACGGTACAAGGTAACCATTCACTCCTTCATCAACTTCATATGGTACACCGTTCACAGGCGTTGCAACTATTGGTAACGACGAAGCCATCGCTTCAAACAACGTCAACGGCAACCCTTCTCTATACGAAGGTAAAACATACATCTCCGCATCCTGATACATTTCCGCAATCTTATCTTTGCCGTGTATAGCACCAAACACATTAATCCTTTTCACACCTTTAACAATTTTCTTCACTTTATCCATTTCGCCTTCATCCGGCCCAACAAAAGAAAAGTTTACATTCTTCCTTTCCTTAACAATCTCTTTAGCTACCTCTGCTAAGATATGCGGCGCTTTAGTCGGATGCAACCTGCCAAAGAACAAGACTAACTTTCCTTTAGCACCAATTTTCTTCTTAAACTTCCCTTTCTTCTTAACTTTCTTAAACAAAATCTGATCCATTCCATTATGTATAACTTTAACATTTTTTTCAGAGGTCCATTTTTTTAAGATCGGCACTTCCCAAGGTGTAATCGCAATGATCTTATCACACAAGTAAAAACTCAAATAATTCAAAAAGTTTTCAGAAAGGAACAAAGGTATACGTAAGATCTTAGGCCTAAACTTATCCGTCCACGGACAGTGCGTCGTATGAACATGCGGCCTCCTTTTCAGTCTAGCAATCAACCCTGCCCAAAACACATAATCATGCTGCGACACGTGCGAATGTACAACATCGTACCGATTCCATAATAACCGCCAAATGGTACCGGGCGTAAAGTTGGTATTAATCCCCATCTGGAACCAATGCCTAGACCGGTAAACTTTCACACCATCAATCACTTCATATTTCTTCTCTATTCTCTTATACTTATCAGAATCTGAACAGAAAACCGACACATCATGCCCTTGCTTAGCATACCTAGTTGCCAACTCTTCAATAACCTTCTCCACGCCACCTATCGTCGGCTCATAATATGTACTAACAAACGCAATCCTCATAACCCATCTTTTCATAAGTTCTTATTTAAGCATTATGGACAAAGAATATATATAACCTAAGAAACTCCTTCAACTTATGAGCTTTTACGAGGACAACTTAGCGTTAATTGAACAGATTAGAGCAGACCCTTCTATCGTTCAAGAACTATACAAACTACACCGAGAAATGCCCGATGACAGATTAGTAGGCAGATCTCAAAGGCAAACAGGCAGAAGCTTTTATTCAGCAAAAAGACCTATTTCTGAAGTCCCTTTAGGCATAAAGACTGGCGAAAGTTTTGTAATCGAACTAGAGATAGCCACGTTCCACTACCTTCACGATAATATAGAAGGTTTACAACCTAAGTTACCTAGAGTAATTGGTTTATTAGAAACAGATAGAGAAGAAACTAGAAGAAGCCAAACTCACTGGACGACAGTCATGGAAGATTTTTCTGTAGGGCTAACATTAAGGGTCGAAGAATCACAACAATTTTTACCTTCACTAAAAAGGCTTTGCGCCGCAAACTGTCCAGATTCAGAAATCAAAAAAGCCGCATTCTCTATTTACGCTGGAAACGATTTAGTCAACATCTGCATCGGCGACCTAGGTTCATTATACATACAACTAAAAGATGAGGTCAGAAAAGAGATACAAGGGATTGCAAGAGTCCATTACTTAGATTCAAGATTAGAAGCTTTGGTTATTAAAAGATAACATCCACAACTCTTATTAAACCATAGAAAATTTTCCATAAAATGAAAGATAAATATGTAGGATATTTAGTTTTAGCATTCTGTCTAAGTTTACTACTAATCATCATTTCATATGATTGGACCTTGGCAGAGATAGTTACTACCAACTGCTCCCACGGCTCTTCTTGCCCCATGTACGCTTCACTAAAACTTCAAAGAATCATCAGCTACACTTTACTCAGTATACTGATACTAATCAGCACATACTTCATTTTCAATAAGAACATTAAACATATAATCAAAGAAAAGAAGAGAAGAAAGATCCATTTATCTGAAGAGGAAAAGGAGATCATTAACATATTAAAGCTAAACGACAACTCAATCTACCAATCAGATCTCAAATCAAAGCTCAACAAATCCAAAGTCCAAACAACCAGACTTCTAGATAAACTTGAAGCAAAAAAGATAATTGAGCGTAAGAGAAGAGGCATGACTAACATAATTATCCTTAAGTGAAACTAGTTTCATTACATCTTTTATAAACTGTTTCAACTAAAAATTCTTCATGGAACCACAAAACGATTGTTGTAAACCTTCAAAGAAAGGTAAAGGATTTTGGTCAGGACTATTTTACGGCCTAATCCCTCACACAGGATGCATTGCTTTCATCATTTTCGCAATCCTCGGAGTCACAGCCGCAACCACCTTATTCAAACCCTTGCTAATGAGCGCCTACTTTTTCTACATATTAATTGGCATATCAGTACTCTTTGCTACAATCTCTGCCACTTTATACTTAAGAAAACATAGAGCTTTGTCAATAAAAGGGATAAAATCTAACAAAGGATACTTATCCATCCTCTTCGGCTCGACTATAATAATAAACTTAATACTATTTTTCCTAGTATTCCCTGCAACGGCCAACATGATGACAGGCAACGCTGTAACAACAGCTGACGATGAATTAACCATCCAAGTTTCCATACCTTGTTCAGGCCACGCTTCATTAATCATTGGCGAACTTTACACATTGGAAGGAGTATCGGATGTAGGTTACAGGACTGGCCACTACTTTGACATAACATACGATTCATCTATCTCTAGCAAAGATGATATCCTAGCATTAGACGTATTCAACAACTACCCAGCAACAGTTATTTAAAGTTTAATGAGGTAACAATAAACGATGAAGAAAACAGACTTACAAGTAAAAGGTATGCATTGCGCTAGCTGCGCAGCCAACATTACCAAAAAGTTAAACAAAAAGAGAGGTATAAAGGAGGCTAACGTAAACTTTTCCACATCCAAAGCCACTATTTTACATTCTCCTAAGATAAAAAAAAAGGATTTGATAAAAACTATCAAAGATTTGGGCTACAAAGCTTCACTCTCTAAAGGCAATGCTTTCGAAAAACAATCTAAACAACAAAAGAAAGAAAGAAACCACTACCAAATATTATTCTTTACTTCTTTAATCTTCGCCATCCCTGTATTCATTATAGGCATGGTTTTCATGTGGCTTAACATAACTTTCCCATACTCAGATTACATTCTATGGATACTAGCCACTCCTATCCAATTCGTTATAGGCTGGCAATTTTACAAAGGGACTTTAACAGCAATAAAGAATAAAACTGCAAACATGGACTCCCTTATAGCTTTAGGCACATCCGCCGCATACTTCTACAGCGTTTACGCAATATTATTCCAACCAACTTTAGGCCAATACTTTGAAACCTCTGCCATTCTAATCACTTTAGTCATCATGGGTAGATGGTTTGAAGCCATTGCAAAAGGCAAAACTTCTGACGCAATAAAAAAGCTCATGACTTTAAGCCCAAAGACTGCATTGGTAAAAAGAAATGGTAAGTATAAAGAAATCTCTATAGAAGAAATAAAAACTAGCGACATTATCTTAGTAAAACCTGGCCAAAAGATCCCCGTTGACGGCATCATCAATGAAGGCCACACTTCAGTAAACGAATCCAAGATCACTGGCCAATCAAACCCTAAAGAGAAAAATATTGCCGACACAGTAATCTCAGAAACAATAAACAAACATTGGAGGTTGAGAAAGATGGCTGACGACAACAG
>CAYTFL010000044.1:0-3729 GCA_964437105.1 Candidatus Woesearchaeota archaeon
GCTACAGACTGTGCAGTAAGGTTGGCCTGAAGGTAAAGTTGATTGATCATTAATTCTAGAGAAGTATAGTCTTGAACCTTCTAACATGCTAGGGTTAGTACGTAATGCGTTAAAGATTGCTCTTTGTTCAGCGTGAATGCAGCAAGTTTTGTCGGTTACTTTTCTATGCAGATCATCTTTTGAGCATAGGCACCTTCTTTGACTTTCCAAACCTTTTGGAGGACTGTTGAAACCTTTACCAATGATATTACCATCTTTTACAATCACTGAGCCACACCTGGCACGTCTGCATGTTGCACTTAATGCTATATGAGAAGCCGTAGTAAGGTATACGATGGCTTCCTTCTCTTCATCACCAGTTAGATATCGCATAGTGAGAAGTAAATGGAAGGAATATATAAAGATACAACCGAGCTTTCTACCAAAACCTTTATAAACACCTATTTCGCCAAGTAGCTTAGGAAAATGGCAAAAGCAAAGAGTTCTCAGGCCAAAAAGCCAGAGCAAGTAAAACCAGGCGTAGAGTTACCTAAACTTACACCAGAGATGCAAGACAAAGTAAAAAAGTTGCAAGAAAAGTTAGAGAAATTTAAGAAAACTTGCCTGAAGAAAGTTGATAAGATTACTGGTATGTCTATTTTGCCGCCATTGAAGCCTAGGCCAGGGGAGACTCTTAACCCTGACGAAATTCATATCTTAGTTCTTATTGATGATGCAGGGGTTGACCTGAGAGGGAAAGGACAGTTAATAGTTAAGTCCACTGATGATTGTAATAAGTTGGCTAAAGATGTTGATAAAAACTTTAAGCCACAAGTTATGTTAATATCTGAATTGAAAGAAGCGTATTTTGATGCTAAGTATGATATTGTTCGTATGGTAACAAGTTCTGGTTTAATCTATGATAAAGGATTGTTATCTGCTTTGAAAGTTGCTGAAGTGCATAAAGAAATGAGTATCAAGAAGTTTGAAAAGTATGTTGTTAGTTACATTGCTGTTGGATCTTTATTTAGAGGAGATGCTGACCCTAACGATATTGATGTTGCTATAGTTATCGATGATACTGATGTTAAGAAAATGTCTAGGTTAGAACTTAGAGATAAGTTGAGAGCGATTATCACTAACATGGGTTATGATGCGTCGCAAAGAGTGGGTGTGAAGGCGCAGTTCCATATCCAAACTTATATCTTGACTGATTTCTGGGAAAATATTAAGGATGCTAACCCAGTTATCTTTACCATGCTGAGAGATGGTGTGCCTCTGTATGATAGAGGAGTTTTCATGCCGTGGAAGTTGTTGTTGCAGATGGGTAGAATCAAACCTTCGCCTGAAGCAATTGACATGAACATGGAAGTAGGAGATAGGTTGTTAGCTAGAACCAAGCAAAAGTTGCTATCTATCCTTGGAGATGATATCTTTTACGCGGTGATGAACCCTACGCAGGCAGCTCTTATGCTTTACGGACTACCGCCGCCGACGCCGAAGGAAGCTGTTAAGCTGATGGAAGAGATCTATGTTAAGAAAGAAAAGATGATGGAAAAGAAGTATGTGGTGATCTTAGAAAATATCAGGAAAACTTTCAAAGATATCGAGCATGGACATCTTAAAGAAGTTTCAGGTAAGGATGTTGATAAGTTGTTGAAAGATTGTAAAGATTATCTTGAACGGATCAAAAAGCTGTTTAGCGAGATCCAGGAAAGGAATGAGAAGGAAACTATCGTCGATATACATAACACAGCGTTAAGTTTAGTGAGAGACTTGTTGCTAGAGATGGAAGTGACAGGTGTGACGGCAGCTAAGTTGCCTGCTTTGTTCAAAAAGAATGTGTGTGAAGGAGAAAAAGTTCCTGTTAAGTACTATAACATACTAACTAGCATCATTAAAGCTAAGAAAGAGTATGATCAAGGTAAGTTGTCTAAGCAAGAGTTGAATAAAGTTAGGAGAACTACCAGAGAGTTTATCAGAATGATGATGGACGTATTGGATAGAAAGAGAGCAGTTAAGCTAGACAGTAACAAAGTGCGGTTCGTTTACGGTAAAAATAAGACCGGAGAGTTGCTATTGTTAGAGAAAGTAGCTTTCCTAGTAAGAGACGTTGTTAAGAGAGATGAAGTGGAAATTGCTACCATTGACAAGGACGGTTGCTTGATAAACGTGAAGAAAAGCAGTGTGGCTGAGTACGAAAAGTATATAAAGAAAATGAAAGTGACTCCTTCTAGGGTTGTTAAGCCGCGAACGCTTGATACTCTAAAAAATATAATGGGAGAAGATATAGGAATACTATGGAAGGCATAATTCATAACTTTCGTCGAAGTAGGTCGAGGCAGTATACTAAGCATTTGATTATTAGTGTGACTGGTGTTGATTCTAGAGAGAAAGCGGAAGATCTGAAAGGTAAACAAGTTTCTTGGGTTACTGAGAAAGGTAATAAGATTAGTGGAGAAGTTGCAGCCGCTCACGGTAACAAAGGAAGAGTTAGGGCAATATTCGAGAAAGGTTTGCCAGGCCAGAGCCTAGGTACAAAAGTTGAGGTGAAATAAAATGGCATCATTAAGAGCGTTTTCATGTTATAGGAAGGTTAAAAGACCGTATACAAGGAAGTCTAAGTATAAAACTAAAGGGTATATCAAAGCTGTGCCAAACTGTAAAGTTGTGAAGTTTAACTATGGGAATAATAAGAAAGAGTATCCGCAGCAAGTTATGTTAGTTTCTAAAGAAAATGTGCAAGTTAGGCATAATGCGATTGAGTCGGCTAGGGTTGCTGTAGTTCGAAAGTTGAACAAGTTTTTAGGAAAGAATTATCATTTTCAGATTAGAAGTTATCCGCATCACGTTCTTAGAGAGAATAAAATGATTGCAGGGGCTGGAGCTGACAGGATGCAGACAGGAATGCAGAGGTCGTTCGGTAAGGCTATGGGGTTGGCTGCGCAGCTTAAACCGAAGAAGACAATATTCTGTGTGTACGTCGATAAAGAGAATGTTAAGCATGTTCGTACAGCTTTGAAATCAGCTTTACCTAAATTGCCGGGCAAGTGTGCGGTTGTTGTTGAAGATAATCCTAATTTTGGGAAGAATTAGAATATTATTTCTTATAACTACAAAAAATATATAAAGAGAAAGTTTAAGTGAACTCTCATGGCAGTGAAAACATTAAAAATTGCTTATGTTGTAAGTCCAGAAGACTATAAAGGTACAGGGACAACGACAGCCCTGGCATTTGCATCTATGCAAAGAGGGCATGAAACATATGTTTTATATTCCAAGGATGTTTATGCAAGAGATTCAAAATTACATGGAGTTCTAAGAAGACCTAATGCTATTCAAGTGGAAGATGTGCAAGATATGTGTTCTTATTTTAAGAGAGGGCTTAAGCAAGGAGATGTTGATCAGCGAGAAAGGGCAGTACTTAATAGAAATCTACCTTTATCCGAGTTAGATGTTATTTTTCTAAGGGAGAATCCACCCGAAGATATTGATGCGCTGGCAAGAGCTCATAAGTTTTGGAGATATATGGGACAGTTAGAAGACAGAGTATTTTTGTTAAATAATCCAACAGGGATCTATAAAGCGAGTGATAAATCGTACCTTCTTCACTTCCCTGAACATATACCAAGGACTGAGCTTTCAAAAGAAGTAGGAATGTTAGAAAGACTATTATTTGATGGTCAAAAGGATAGAAGACATATCGTTAAACCGACTCTTGGGTTTGGAGGGAATGGAGTTATACCCGTC
>CAYTFL010000044.1:3739-6319 GCA_964437105.1 Candidatus Woesearchaeota archaeon
GATGAAGAATACCGAGGAACAATAAGAGCAGTTCTTCAACAAATGACCCAAGATGAATCGTTAGTAATGGTTCAAGAACATATCGATGCTATTAGTGAAACTGGAGATAAGAGAGTTCTCGTCTTGGGAGGAGATCAAATATTAGGTGCTTTCACAAGAATACCGAAGGAAGGGCATTATCTAGCCAATGTAAAAGCAGGAGGTAGTCAAGTTGCTGCAGAAGTAACTGGTAAGGAAAGAGAGATTATTGAAGATATCGGACCGCAATTAAAAGCAGATGGCCTTAACTTTGTTGGAATTGACTTTATTGGAGAGAGAGTTACAGAGATTAATGTTCAATCGCCAGCCGGAGTAGTTAGTGTTAATAGATTTGATAAAGTAGAAATAGAGGAGAGAATTTTTGCTTACATAGAAGAACAAGCCCGAAGATATAAAAAGTAGGATGATATTATGATTCTAAGAGGTAATAATGTCAGGCTATAAACTTAAAATAAATGATATAAAGATACCAGTTTTAGGAATAAGTTTACACTCTACATCAAGGCTTAGGAAAAAACTGTTAGATATCTCTAATACAACAAAGGAACAAAGGTATTATGAAGAAGATCCTAGAACCGATGAGTTTATGGAGGATTTTAAGAACAAAATAACAGTCTTAGACTCAAGGTTTGAGTATGAAGCTAATAGAAGAAGGTGGCTTTGTATCAAAACTGAAGCTTGGGGGATGACACTTTGGAAAAGGAAGTTAACACAAGCAGAGATTGATGCTTCACTAGCAAAATATGATCAGTTTTATGAAGTATTAAATAAAACACTCTGCGATATGAGCAAATACTCTTCTAAAGGTATTGTTTATGATTTTCATTCTTATAATATTAGAGGGAGAAAAGGGTTGCCAGATATAAACTTGGGTACGCAGTGGTGCGACAGGAGGAGGCATGGGAGAACTATTAAGAAGTTTTTGCAAGCGATGAAAGGAATAACAGTAAATGGGAGAGAGTTAAGAGTGGCTGAGAATGAAATATTCAAAGGTGGACATATGAACCATTTCATATCTGATAAGTTTCCAGGGTATTTAGTTCTTAGTATCGAATTTTCTAAATTTTTTATGGATGAGTACAAAGGAACGTTCCATGAAGAAGGTTTTACAGAACTTAAAAGAGAATTTGGTAAAAGAAATGAAGAGTTTTTATCTAGTATGGGTTATTAAACTATCACTACTAAACTATACTAACGTTAACACATATCTTTAAAAAGAAGAAGCACGTTTTTAAATACTAATGAAAAAGAAACTTTTACGTTTCCTTGATTTGCAGGGATCGTTAGAAACAAAAGAGGTTGAAGAGGATTATACCGTCGGGCCCTATGTTGCAATGTAAGATAAGCGTTGTATTATAGGAATAGAGGTTGTTTATCTCTTATTACAACAATACTTATAAATTATATCTCCTTTCTCCCTAGTATTCTTAATGGAGGGATAGAAAAAATGAACGTTTTTGGATCACTTATTGAAAACGCGTTAAAGAATGTGGATACGCCCACAGCGGAAAGTCAAGTAGGACAGGCAAATATAAAAGTAATAGGCGCAGGTGGTGGTGGAACTAATGCAACTAACTGGTTATTCAAGAAAGGAATACAAGGTGCAGAGATTGTAGCTATCAACACAGATAAACAACATTTAGATCTTGTTGAAGCTGATCATAAGATACTTATTCGGAAAGATTTGACGCGAGGTTTAGGCTGAGGCGGTTACCCTGAAAAAGGTAGGGAAGCTGCTAAGGAGCAGATGGGTGAGCTGAAAAATATTCTTAAAGATACAGACATGGTGTTTGTTACTGCTGGTATGGGTGGAGGAACCGGTACTGGGTCGGCGCCAGTTATAGCGCAGATTGCGAAAGAGCAAAAAGCTATCGTTATCGGTGCGGTTACAATGCCGTTCGAGATTGAACGGGCTAGAATTGAAAAGGCTGAGTTTGGTTTGCAGCAGTTAAGAGACGTTTGTGATACGGTTATCGTTATTGATAACAATAGGTTGGTACAGATTGCAGGTAATTTGCCGATTCAGCAAGCGTTCGCAGTTGCTAACGAGTTGATTTCTACTATGATTAAAGGGATTGTAGAGATTATTGCAGTACCGTCATTGGTAAACTTAGATTATGCTGACGTGAAAGCTATCATGGCTAACGGAGATGTTTCTGTGATTGGTATTGGAGAGTCTGATTCGCAAAACAGAGTTGAAGAAGCTGTGAAGAGAGCTTTATCTAATCCTTTACTTGAGGTTAGTTACGATGGCGCTTCAGGGGCTTTAATCCATGTTTCTGGAGGAGATGATCTAACACTTGATGAAGTAAATAGAGTGGGAGATATGATCACAGAGGCTCTTGATGAAGATGCTAACGTAATCTGGGGAGCTAGAATTTCCGGTGATATGAAGGGTAAGTTGCGTGTTATGACGATCGTGACTGGAGTGAATAGCCCGTATATCATGGGAAGAGGGAAAGCTCAACCTAGCCAAGGTACTCAGATGAGTAAGAATCTAGGTATAGATTTCTTTTAATTTAATTTTTTTATTAACAATTT
>CAYTFL010000045.1:0-6319 GCA_964437105.1 Candidatus Woesearchaeota archaeon
CATTATCTAACGCTTTCGTAGTAATAGTCATATCAGACACAGCAGCAATACTAGAAAGCGCTTCACCTCTAAACCCCATACTCTTCACATCCACCAAATCCTCAAAAGATTTTATTTTACTAGTAGCATGTCTTAATATACAACTTTCTAGATCACTCCTACTCATACCAAATCCATCATCAGAAACAGAGATTAAGTTATGAGTAACCTCAACCTTAATATTCCTTCCACCTGCATCAACCGCATTCTCAACTAATTCTTTTACTACATTAACCGGCCTCTCAATAACCTCGCCTGCCGCAATCTTATTCACTAACCTTTCATCTAGTACTTGGATCATGCGCTTTTTATACATAGAACTAATTTAAAAGAATATATTTACTGTACTTCACTTTCTAAATCCCAATCAAAATCTGGAAAATATCTTTTAACAACAGCCCTCAAAGGAACAATAGGGCTAGTTGTCTTAAAATCCAAAGCTCCAAAATACATTAAAAGATAAGTTCTGTGCGGTTCTCTTCCTTCCAAAGCCTGAAACAAATTGCCAGTTCCAGTTGTACCTTCAAAATTACCCAAATATCTATCAATAGTGTCAACTGCCCTTGAATCATCAACACTATGTAACTCCTTTGCAAGAGATCTTCTACTAGGATACATTCTTTCTCTTCTCTCATTCAAATTACGTTGAACAGGTTTAAAATCCAAAATCCTCTGCACATCCATAAAAAACAGAAATAAACAAAGTCTATATAAAACTTCTGTATCAAACCAACCGCTTCTGCTCTTCCAATTTTTTAGCCTGTATCCTATCCAATCTATCCTTATCCTCTAACTCTTGCTGCACTTCCTTCGCTCTAGAAATCACTTTCTCTGGCAAACCAGCTAATTTAGCAACATACACTCCAAAACTCTTATCAGTCCCCCCTTCCAACAAAGTTCTTAAGAATATAATATCCTCCTTCTCTTCCTTCACTGCAATATTATAGTTACGAACATTAGCAAAACTACTCTCTAACTTATTCAACACATGATAATGCGTAGCAAACATAGTCTTCGCCTTCACATGATTATAGATATACTCAACCACGGCCCAAGCTATAGACACTCCATCATACGTTGAAGTACCACGACCAACCTCATCCAAAAGTATCAAACTTCTAGAAGTAGCATTATTCAATATGTTAGCAGTTTCATTCATCTCCACCATGAACGTACTTTGACCAGCTACAAGATCATCATACGCACCAATCCTTGTAAAAATTCTATCAACCACTCCCAACCTAGCTTCACTAGCAGGCACAAAACATCCCATCTGCGCCATTATCACGATCAACGCCACCTGCTTCATATAACAACTTTTACCAGCAAAATTCGGCCCAGTTATGATCATAACTTCAAACTCTTTCATACACGTACTATTCGGCACATAATCCACTTCCAACTCAACCACCGGATGCCTTCCCTCATTAATCTCTAACACTGTAGAATTATCAACAAAAGGCTTAACATAATTATTTTCCACAGCTACGTAACCAAAAGAACAAAGAACATCAATCTCTCCAACCTTCCCAGCAACTTCTTGTACAACTTCTGTAAACTCCACCACCTTCTCCAACAACTTTTCAAACAAACTCAACTCTAACTCACCAATCTTTTCCTGCGCAGTAAGAATCTTCTCCTCTTCTCTTTTCAAATCTTCAGTTACAAATCTTTCATAATTAGTCAAAGTCTGTTTTCTAATAAAATCTTCAGGCACTAAATGCAAATTCCCTTTAGAAACTTCAAAATAATAGCCAAACACTCTATTGTACCCAATACGTAAATTAGGTATCTTCGTCCTCTCCCTTTCTTTAGCCTCTAAAGACGACAAAAACTGCTTTCCACCCTTACGAATAGTATGCAACTCATTAAGACTCTCATTATAAGATAACTTAATGTAACCACCATCTTTTAGTGTAGCCGGCGCATCCTCTCTAATCGCATCCTTAATCAAATCAACCAATTCTTCATACCCTTCAAACTTAGCCAAAGAACCAAAACTATCCAACTTAATCTCTTTAACCTTCTCTAAAGAAGAAGAAAGATATAACAAATCTCTAGCATTAGCTCTCCCTAAATTAACCTTTCCAATTAACCTCTCAATATCACCAATCTTTTTCAAGACAGCCTTCAACTTCTCTCTTTCAATCAAATTATCAACCAAATAACTTACTCTTTCTAAACGACCATTAATATCATTAACATCAATCAACGGCTCCTGCAACCATCTTTTAAGTAACCGTCCTCCCATTGAAGTATTAGTCTTATCAAGGTTAGACAAAAGAGTCCCTCTAAGACTTCCATCACGAATATTAGCATACAATTCAAGGTAACGCACAGCAACAATATCCAACACCATCCTACTATGCACTTCCCTTACTTCAATCTTCTTTATGTGCGGCAAAGCTTGCATCTGCGTATCTCTAAGATAAGCTAACAACGCACCTGCCGCCCGAACTCTAATATCATCTTTCCACAACCCAAACCCTTCCAGTGATAATAACTTAAAATGATCTAAAAGTACCCTATGAGAATAATCGTTAGAAAAGTACCTATCTTCAACTTCAGAAACAAACAACCCTTGCTTCTTCAAATCATTAACAAAACCTTGATTCACCAAAAGACTTGACGGAATAACACACTCTTCCGCATGCACATTCTCAAAACTATCAGTAACAAAAAACTCTCCCGTAGAAAGGTCTGCTGCCGCCACAGCCGTCTTATCACCATAAACAAACACACTCATAATAAAACTATTACTTCTACTTTCCTTCTCAACTAAAGTCCCTGGTGTTACAATACGCACAACTCCTCTCTTAACTAAACCTTTAGCTTTTTTAGGATCTTCCAACTGCTCACAGATAGCAACCTTATACCCTTTCTTTACAAACTTAACAAGGTAAGGTTCCAACGCATGATAAGGTATGCCTGCCAAAGGCGCCTTCCTTTCACCTTTCCCTCTAGCCGTTAAAGTAATCTCCAACTCCTTAGCAGCCAGCTCCGCATCCTCATAAAACATTTCATAAAAATCTCCCATTCTAAACATTAGAACACAATCCGGATACTCTTGTTTAAACTGCGCATACTGTCGCATAGCTGGGCTTAAGTTAGATAGATTCATGGCTATTAGTGATCTAAAAAGGATTTAAAAGAATTTACCTACTCCAAATAGATCTTAGTATACAACAACAACTCTCCTAGTTTCATTCCAGCATAACCACTAGCTGCATCTTCACCAAAATAAAACACTTCACACGCACGAACACCATTCGGCGTCTCCTGCAACCTACAACGCACTTCTTTCCCTGCTAACTCTGGGTAACCTAAACGATCAGCAGCCTCTTCAGTCAACACAGCACGCACACCTTCAATTCTTCCCATACTATACTAAATACACTCATCATATAAAAAACTTAAGAATTAATTACCTTTTCTTAATAACTTTCTTCCCACCCATATACTACTGCAAAACTTTAGGTACTGCTATACTACCATCTTTCTGCTGATAATGTTCAGCAATCGCAACAAGAACTCTCGAAGTAGCCAACGCAGTATTATTCAAGGTATGCACAACACTCCTTTCATCTTTACCATCATAACGAATAGCTAACTTTCTAGCTTGAAAATCTGTACAATTAGAAAGGGACGTAACTTCTCCATACTCCTTAGTAGTTGGCCTCCACACTTCAATATCAGCACTACGACCTTTCCAAATAGCTAAATCTCCTGTACATATTTCAAGAACTCTATACGGCAATTCTAACGCTTGAAAGATTTCCTCAGAAATTTTTAACATTTCATCATAATACTTCCACGAATCTTCTTTTGAACAAAACACAAACTGCTCCACTTTATTAAACTGATGCGTCCTCCACAATCCTTTCTCATTAATCCCATGGCTACCTATTTCTTTTCTAAAACACATACTGTAAGAAAAATAAGTTTTTGGAACATCCATCACTTGTCCAGCATGCATCCCTAAAATCGCATGTTCACTAGTTCCAATTAAAGCAGCATCCTCTCCATCGATTGAATAAATGGTTTGCTTAAACTCATTAACATCAACTGCTGCAGACAAAACATCTTTCCTTAACATTAAAGGTGGTTCAACATAAGTCCATCCTTTCTTTTTCATATGATTAATCGCAAATTGTATCAAAGCTTGATTTAACAAAGCAAAATCTCCTTTCAAATAATACCAACCATTCCCTGTAGATTTAGCCGAAGCATCAAAATCTGCAGCTCCTAAATCTTCCAAAAGTTCAACATGATTCTTAACTGGAAAATTAAACTTAGGCTTACGTCCCCACTTCTTAATTTGCACATTCTCACTATCATCTTTACCATATGGCACTTTCTCATGCATCAAATTTGGTAAAACTATTAACAAATCTAACACTTGCTTTTCAACTTTCTCATACTCTTCTTCCTTCTTCCTCACTTTACCTGGCAAAGCCTTAACTTTCTTTAAAACAGAATCGACACTTTTCCCTTTCTTCTTCAACTCATTGATCTCTTGAGACAACTTATTCCTTGAACCTCTTAGTTTATCTAATTCAACTTTAACCTTTCTAAACTTCTCATCTCTTTTTAATAGTTCATCCAACTTCTTAAGAAGTCCAGGTTCCTTTCTCCGTCGATAATTCTTACGAAACAACTCAGGATTTTCTCTAACCAACTTAATATCTATCATACCATCATAACAAGCCTCACCCCTATAAAAGCCTTTGGTCGCGACCACTCTCTAATGATTACAACACAAGACTTATATACAACATTCGTTTTACTAAATATATTTCAGAAAGAGCAGGTGTAAAAAGCAGGTGAAAGACAATGAGGGACGAAAAAATGCCAAAACAAGGAAAAGAAATTTTCGAAGTATTCTTCAGAAAAAAACCTGCAATGATTTTAGTTGCATTAAGACAAAGCCAAAAAAACAAGTATGGAAGCGTATTAGCAAAAGAAGTGGATTGCACTTACTCCCATGCTGTAAAAATTCTACAAGAAATGGAGCGTTCTGACCTCGTAAGTTTTGAAAAACATGGTCGGATAAAGACAATCCAGCTTACAGATGCTGGAAACAAAGTTGCTGAACATATTGAAAAAATTCGCACCCTACTTTAGGGTATTATTTTTTTCTTAATTAGAACCACTTATTTAACCCTTCTTGCTTTTCTTCTTCTTTACCAAACACACTATCAATCCTATCACTTAACAAAAGTAAAGTTTGCTGCAAAAACGGAGGTAAACCATAAGTTTCCGCAAGATCAATAGCCGGGGTCAAATATTTCTTCACAGAACCTTCAGCAATTGTAAAAACTAACTTCCCCCCACACTTACAAGTACCTGCTAACGGTGGCCTTCTATAGATTTCATTACACTTCACACAACGAAAACTCTGTTGAGAAAACTTCCTTAAATTACCCTTAATATCCCTCAAAAAATGTCTTTCTATTACTAAACGTGCAACATCATCTTGATCAACTGCACGCAACTTCACCGCCACATCCATCTGAGAAAGCACCTTATCCTTCATAGTAGGCAAAATCTTATACGCACTACACAACACTCCTTTATTAAAATCATCAGTACCATGCGTAAACATCATTCCTTCATACTGTTTTTCTTCACCTAAAAAATCCCCTAACTTTTCAATTTTAATATCCCAAGGATTCTTATATTCCATTGCAGCTTCATACAATTCTAAAGGATAACGATCCACAATATCCATATCAAACACCATATCATCAACTTCCGAAGGAATTAATTGCCCTGTCAAAACTAAAGGTGCATCTTGAGTAATCCCTCTTGTATTTGGCAAAAATTTTCTAGAAAAGTTCAACAAAGTATCCATTAACAACATACAACCTGCCTCATCTCCATCGCATTGATTAGTTAATATTCCATTAGGAAATACTTTATGGCCTTCCACATTAAGACAATAACTTTCAACTTGCCCCAAATCTTCAATAACATTTACCTTAGAATACACATAATTTTCATCAAATTCTATTCTCATACCATAAGGATTACAACTCTCAATCAATTGTCTAAGAATCTCTTGTTTTCTAACTAACCTAAAACCTATCTCTCTATAAAATATCTCATAAAAACTACTAGTTATTGTTAATTTAACTCCTGTAAACTGAGGAATTTCTTCATCTCCTCTATTCAAATAAAACTCTTTAACTACTGGTCCAGGCTCCTTTGTATATACTGAAAATTTTGTAAATATCCCATATCTCTTCAACACAAACTCAAGATCTTGTAAAAGCTCTCT
>CAYTFL010000046.1:0-6317 GCA_964437105.1 Candidatus Woesearchaeota archaeon
TCTTATCATCTACTTTCGCTACCCATCCCGAAAATCTCGATCCATCTTTAGGAAAAACTCCTTGCTGATCTAAACTATTATACGGCGGAATATTATTACGGTGCCCAACTTCATAATCTTCAGGTCCACACCCAGCAGCCATATGCACCAAACCAGTACCAGCTTTCAAAGACACATATTCATCAGAAAGCACAACAGTATGAATTTTCGGAAACTCTTTCTTCAAATCTCGTAATTCTTTATTATCATTAATCCAAAAATGTTCGTACTCAACACCTTCCAACTTTTCTCCAGGAAACGTTTCCAAAATTTCTAACTTTTTCCCTAACAAACCTTGCACGAAAGCTCCAGCCAAACCTTTAGCCACAATCCAAACTTCATCATCAACTTTCACTTTAACATATTCCAATTCAGGATGCACCATTATCCCAACATTGAAAAAAATCGTCCACGGGGTCGTTGTCCAGACTGTAAAATACTCATTCTCCTTACCTTTAACTTTAAACTTAAGAAAAATCGACATATCTTTAACATTTTTATACTCACATTCATGCTTAGCCATTGCGGTTGCACAACTAGCACACCAAGTCATGGTTCTCAACCCTTCATACAATCTACCTTCTTCATGCGCACGCTTAATCAACCACCACACAGATTCAATATACGAATTCTTTATCGGCATGTAAGCATTCTCATGATCCATCCAGATACCTAATCGCCAAAGGTCTACATTCATATCTTTAGCTTTACCACTTGAATACTCTATACACTTCTTCACAAACTTACCAACACCATACTTTTCAATCTCCTCTTTACTTGTAAACCCTAACTCTTTCATTACTTGCCTTGCAGTTGGCAAACCATGCATATCATAACCTCCTCTATCCCAAACATTCTCACCTTTCATTCTATGATAACGCATAGCCATATCTTTCATAGAATTATTCCACGCATGCCCCATATGCAACTTCCCTGAAGTATAGGGCGGCCCTTGTAAGAAGTAATATTTTTTACCTGCAGAATTTCTCTCCTTTAGCTTTGGATAGATTTTATTTTCTTCCCAATATTTTAACACATCTTCCTCAACTTTCTTATAATCATACATAACTATGAAAAATTATACCATAACTTTATATACTTTTTCACCGACAAACTGTCTAATTCTCTAGTGGTAACAAACCAAAAGCTTTATAAAGTATCATTCCATGAAATATATTAGAAGGAAGAGGTGACACAGTATGTACGCTAAAAATGGAAGAAATTGTCAACAAACCGATGCTTGTTATGCAAGTAAGACCTGAATTCTCTATAGTCTATAAGGCTAGCCCTAAGATCAAATTCAAAGAAGAACACTTCAACACTAGAAAAGAATTTGTTACATACCTCTCCAGGACTGCAAAACATTGGAAAGAAGGCACATATTTCTTAAGATCTGACAGCGGTCCATTCGCTTCATTCTTTGTAAAGAAGGGTGGCAAGATTACTCTTCATAAAGAGAACAAAAATAACGTTCCCTACCTATGTTGGAGCTACATTGGGAAGAAATAACAACCCAAAGCTTTATATAATGAGAAACTCTGCTTTTGAGCACTACTAATGAGGTAAAAATAATGAGATTTGGAAATGACTATGACAGACCTGTAAAACAGGGAGACGAAATAGAATTAACAATTGAAAGCACTGGTGCAAAAGGTGATGGTGTCGCAAAGATCGATAACTTCGTAATCATCGTACCTGGCGCAAGAGAAGGTGACCGTGTTCGAGTAAAAATCACACGTGTACTTCGAAAGATGGCTTTCGGTGAAATTGTTGGTGAAGGTGGAAGTGAACCTACTGAAGAAGCTCCAGCTGAAGAACAACCTGCAGAAGAAACACCTACTGAAGAACCTGTAGAAGAAGCACCAGCTGAAGAAGCTACAGAAGAAGCACCAGCTGAAGAACCTGCAGAGGAAACACCTACTGAAGAACAGCCTTCAGAAGAAACTCCATCTGAACAAGCATAAAAACTTATAAACCTTATTTCTTTTTCTCTTTCTTTATGACTTCAACAATCTGGACAGAAAAATATCGTCCCACAAATTTTAACGAAATTAAAGGCCAATCAAAGATCATTGAACGAGTTAGCTCTCTCGTAGAAAAAAAGAATATCCCTAACATCTTACTTTCAGGCCCTGCGGGCATTGGAAAAACGACATTAGCACTTATAATCGGCCGCCAACTTCTAAAAGATAACATGAAGAACAACTTTTTAGAATTAAATGCGTCGGATGCAAGAGGGATAGATGTAGTAAGAAACACAATCAAAGAGTTTGCTAGATTACACCCCATTGGCGACGTCCCTTTCAAAGTAATCTTCCTTGACGAATGCGATTCTTTAACAAAAGAAGCACAGCAAGCTTTACGAAGAACAATGGAAAACTACGTTACAACTACTCGGTTCATCTTATCTTGCAACTACAGTTCAAAAATAATTGACCCTATACAAAGCAGGTGTACAGTATTCCGTTTCAAACCATTAACACCTGAAGAAATCAAAGATTACGTAACAAATATCGCTGAAGGCGAACAACTAGCTATAAACGAACAAGCAATACAAGCTCTCGTTGATGTAAGTAGTGGCGATGTACGCCGTGTAACTAACATATTACAAAGTTGCGCATCAATTGAACAAAACATAACTGACGAACTAATCTTCTCTTTAGTCTCAGCAGCAAAACCAAAAGAAATAAAAGAGATCTTATCCTTTGCATTAAATGGAGACTTCCTACAAGCGCGAAAACTCTTGCTGGACACCATGCTCCGCCACGGTCTTTCAGGCCTAGACACATTAAAACAGATTCAACAAGAAACTGTAAAACTTGAAAACATTAGCAACGAAAAAAAGATTTACCTAATAGACAAATGTGGTGAGATAGAATTTCGCATGGTAGAAGGCGCGGACGAGTTCATCCAACTGGAAGCACTCTTAGCCAACTACGCACGATGAATTTCCTAAAAAAACTATTCAAAAAAAAGGAGGAAGAATTAGCATTTTCTAAGCTAAGTTCTTGGTTAGTCCAAAATATAGAATTCACTTTAGCTAACGAAGTTCAAAAATTCAAAGGTTCACTAGTTCAGTTAGACACAGCAATAAGAAACCTTTCTGACTTCGAGATTCACAAACTTGACATCCCTCCTAAAGCAAAGAACCAGATCCAGGGCAACAAAAAGAGTTACATTCAAGCACTAAAAGCTTTCCATAATAAAACTGAGCCACCTTCTGCTTTCGACTCAGAATCCTTAGACGAATATGATACAGAATTAAAAGATCGTCTTAAAGCATTCAATCAGAAGACTTCCCGAAACTATTACATCTTAAAATCCGTTGTCGGTAAAGAATTGGAAGCTGTATTGGTTAGCCTTAGAAGAGTAGATAACGCAAGAAAAAAGATTAAAGCTACTACAGAAAAGCAAAACTTACGCAGCATTGAAGCAATCCATGGCCACATTAAAGGAATAAATGACACAATTGTATCTAACATGGAATCCAAAGTAAAGCTCAAAGGATACAAAGATACTCAAGCTAGGTTATTAAAAGAAGAGGCCCAGCTCACATCTAACATAAAAAGAATAGAAAACGGAGAAGAATTCCATGATTTCAACAGATTGAAGTTAAAACGCGACAAACTTCACTCTAAGCAAAGTAAACTTCAGAACGATCTAATAAGCAAAATTCTACCTTTAGAAAACGTTCTACGCAAATTCCAGAAGACAGAAAAATCCAAACCTGCAAAAGCATTATTATCGGATAAAGATCAGTTCATATTAAAACACAAAGATAAAGCCAAAACCTTGCTAAAAGCTCTCGAAGACAGCATAGACAAGGGCAAAGTTTCAGCTAAGAGTAAAGAAAAGGCCATGAAACAGATAAAGAGTCTTAGAAAAGCTATAGACCCTTACCCTTCAAAAGTTAAAGAATTGAAACGCGAACTCCAAGCTGTAGACAAATCTCTTTCCAAAAACAAGTTTGAAGAAAAAATGCGGCACCACGTCACCGCTTTATCAAAGGTCAGCACAGAACTTGGCAAAACAAACCAACTTATTGGAGAGACATCGCAAAGGATATTCTACAAATCCAAAAACATCTTAAAAAGCTAGGCCATTCTATTAGAATCAAAGATGACACCTTGGGTTAAAAAATATCAACCAACCGCATTGAACGAGATAGTTGGCCAACCCTCAGCAACCAACCAAATTCGCTCAATCCTTTCTTCCAAGAAACCAACCATTTTATACGGCCCCACAGGCTCAGGCAAAACCACCACAATTTACGCTCTTGGTAAGGAATACAAGTTAGAAGTCTTTGAGATTAACGCTTCTGACAGAAGGAACAAAAAAAGTATCAACGAACAACTTTCTAACGCCTTAATGCAACAAAGCTTATTCTCTAAAGGCAAGATCATCTTAATTGATGACATAGACGCTCTTAGCGGTAGGAAAGATAGAGGCGCCATCCCTTCTATCCTTTCTTTGCTAGAAAAAACTCCATTCCCCATAGTCTTCACTTGCATAGACCCTTGGAAAGACAAACTTTCAAAGCTAAGACGCCGTTGTACAATGATAGAATACACTCACTTAAAACGTGAAGACATTGTAAACCATCTTAAAACAATATCTCAAAAAGAAAACTTACAATACACTGATAACAATCTTGACTTACTAGCTAAAATCTGCCAAGGTGACATGCGAGCAGCTATAAACGACTTACAAACTCAAACTCACACTGGATTCCTTGAAATAGAAGATCAAGGTGAAAGAGACAAAGAAAAAGAGATCACTGAATGCCTAAGAAAAATCTTAAAAAGTAAAAAATGGGAAGAAACTTACAACATATTCTACAAAACTAACTTAAACACTGACGAATGCTTCCTTTGGTTAGACGAGAACATACCAAAAGAATACAAAGGTCAATCATTAATCAAAGCGTACGACCACCTTTCCAAGGCCGACGTCTTCAAGGGCAGGATAAGACGCTGGCAACATTGGCGCTTCCTTGTATACATCAACGCACACCTTACTGGAGGCATTGCTAGCGCAAAAAAAGAAGCTTACACAGGCATACATAAGTACACTCGCACAACTCGCCTTCTCAAACTCTGGCAAGCTAAGATACGCAACGCAAAAAAACTTTCAATCTGTGAAAAGATAGCTTCCAAAACACATACTTCTAGAAAGAGAGCCTTACAAGACACTTTCCCTTTCCTAAAAAAAGTGTTATTAGATAATAAGATTGGCAACGAACTAGAATTAAACGATGACGAAATTGCTTGGTTAAAGAAGATTTAACGCCTTTTCCTTTTCAGCCTAACCTTAACTTTCTTAAACCTTAGCATAACGAGCTCATTCTGCAAGTCTACTAACTTAGGATACACCTTCACCTTATCCTCTCTATTCAACTTCAAGAACAACGGCTTCAACTCTTCATAAAAGATCTCTCCTCTCTGAACATCCCCTCTCTTAATACACCTACCACACTTCTCAACAAGTTCAACAGTTTTAGCCCATGGATCAGGCTTCACTCTCACAGGCTTAACCATCTTAGGCATTTCTACAGGCTCAACTAACTCAGGTTTAGGCAACTTAGGTTTAAACTTTCTCTTAAATTGAAACGGCCTTATTATTGGCTTCTTAACAACTTTATCCTTTAACTTAACCTCTCTACCCTTTTTAGAAAACATCTTCGCAAATAGACTTCTTTTCTTAACAACAGGCTCATCCGGAATCATAGGAACAGCTGGTAACGGCTTTTTCTCTTCCTTCTTCTTGAATAACTTCGTAAAAAAACCTTCCTTCTTAGCTACTTTCTTAAGCTTAGGAACTTTCTTCACAGGTTTAGGTTTCTCCTTAGGCTTAGACTTTCTCTTCCTAAATAACCTAGAGAAAAATCCTTTCTTAGATTTCTTAGGCTTAGGAGGTTCAGGAATATTCTTTATAGGTTTAGGTTTCTCCTTAGGTTTAGCTTTCTTCTTAGCAAACAATCTTGAGAAGAACCCTTTCTTTGACTTCTTAGAAACTTTTGGCACCTTCTTTACAGGCTTAACTTCTTTCTTTGCTTTCCTCTTAACAAATAACTGAGACCAAAAACCTTTCTTCTTAGGCTTATCAGGGATCATTGGAACAACAGGTCTTGACTTTTTCACTACATTAGACTTAACCTTCTTCTTAGTAAATAACCTGGAGAAGAATCCCTTCTTCTTAACCACTTTCTTAGGTTTAGACTTTCTCTTCCTAAATAACTTTGAGAAAAACCCTTTCTTCCTAACTACTTTCTTAGGTTT
>CAYTFL010000047.1:0-6228 GCA_964437105.1 Candidatus Woesearchaeota archaeon
AGGATGAGTCTAAAAATCCGTTTGGCACATTCAAAGATAGACGTTCGGAAACCATCGTCAAGAAAGCGCTGGATGAACATATTGATAAGTTGGCACTCATCACGTCCGGAAATGCTGGCGTTTCTCTCGCCAGATTCGCAAACGGCTCCAATCTAAAAGTCGTCTGTATTGTTGATGAAAAACTTTCTGCCACAATTTACAAGAAACTTGTCGCCGTTTGCTACAAAGTCATTCGAGTTGACTTGTCATCCCATATTCTCAAACCCGAAGAAGTTATTTCTTTGGCGAGAGAAACTGACGAATAAGTTAACAGAGAATTTGCTGACAAAGAAACAACATCTTCAACATCAGGTATTTCTCCTTGACAACCTCCATCGAACGCATCCGGCCCATAATATGTACTACCTTCACACGTTGACGACCAAGATATTGTGCTCTCTGACCAACTATACACATCTTCCGCTACAACTAACGATAAAGAAAACAACAATGCTAATACTAAACACACCACTTTTTTCATACTACTAACCAATATACAATTAATTATAAACTTTTTGCTAACTAGAACTGAATAAATCATGTAATGAGTAGCTAAGATCTTCTACGAGAACTCTTTCTTTTCTTCTGACCAAACTTCTTTTTAGAACCACTAAACCTTTTCTTAGTACCAGACCCATTACTAAACTTCTTAGACCCACCAAACCTTTTCTTAGAATGACCATTAGATTCTTTCGATCTACCACCAAACCTTTTCCTAGAGCCAACACCTTTCTTAGTATTCCCTCTAGAAAATGAACGCCTAGCACGAAATTCTTTGGCAACATACTCTTCAACTTCGGTCTCATACGCATTCTTATCAGCCTCATTTTGCATAGCATATTTTAAGACCGCACTAACAACAACCTTAGGATCATCATTCTCAAGAAGAGTATCACAAACATCTGAAAACTGCGAACTATTCCGTTTATTAATAATTCTTCTAATAGTTCTCACCATATCATCTTTCTTTGACTGAATAACTTCATCTATGTCCGGCATAATTCCCTTCCTAACAACTTTCTTAGTTAACCTTTCAATTTCTCTCAACTTTTTCATATCAGAAGGCACTACAAAAGTGATAGCAACACCTTCCTTTCCTGCACGACCAGTCCTACCCACTCTATGCACATAGATCTCAGAACTTTGTGGCAAAGAGTAATTTACTACATGCGTTATATCATCAACATCAATCCCACGCGCAGCCACATCAGTCGCAACCAATATTTTCACAGTACCTTTCTTAAACTGGTTCAAGATCTTCCCCCTATGCGCCTGTGTAAGATCTCCATGTATAGCCGCTGCCGCATACTTATCATTAACCAACCTATTTGACAGTTCATCAACATTCCTTTTAGTCTTACAAAAGATAAGCCCATGAAAATTTTTGTTCACCGCAATAATTCTTCTTAATGACGGATACCTTTGATTACTCTTCACAGGATAGTACACTTGATCAATCGTATTAATTGTTAACTCCTTACTCGGAATCTTAACGATAGTATATTGCCTCATAAACTTTTTTGCAATTCCTAGAATCGGTTTGGGCATAGTTGCAGAAAAACAAAGCATACGTTTATCATGTTGTGTCTGAGCCAGAATCCATTTTATATCATCAAGGAACCCCATGTTTAACATTTCATCAGCTTCATCCAAAACAAGGTAAGTTATATGCCTCAAATGCAACTCTTTTCTTCTCATAAGGTCCATCAAACGTCCAGGCGTACCAACAACCACATCCACACCTTTTCTTAGCGCTCTAACTTGATTAGTAATCGAAGACCCTCCATAAACAGGAAGCACACTAAATCTCCTTTTCCCTTGCAGTGATTGAATCTCACTAGAAACTTGAATAGCCAGTTCTCTGGTCGGAGTTAGTACTAAAGCCTGCACATACCCTTTTCCAGGCTTAATGGTTTCAATGATAGGCAGAGAAAAGCTAGCAGTCTTACCTGTACCCGTTTGCGCTTGCCCGATTACATCAACCTCTCCTTTCAATAGTAAAGGGATAGTCTGTTCCTGTATCGCTGTAGGCCTCTCATAGCCTTTCCTGTGAAGAGTTTCTATAACATCGCTAGATAACCCCAATTTTTCAAATTTTATCATATTCTCTAACATATACGCCCTAGAAGAGAGTTTATAAGTGTATGCATTTGCAATTTTCAGTAAAATCGATAACAGGAGCATTTATAAAGGCCAGATTTTACTCTATAGGCATCAGAACAATTTGATTCTGAAAACTAATAGGAGATTAAAACATGAAAGGTACAGTAAAATTTTTCGATGACACTCGAGGATTTGGTTTCATTACTGCTGAAGATGGTAAAGAAGTTTTTGTGCATAAGTCCGCTCTTGAAGAAGGCATGACTTTAGACGAAAATGATGTAGTTACATTTGACGTAGAACAAGGCGACCGTGGTCCGAAAGCTGTTAACGTGAAAAAAGGCGAAGCTTCTGAAGAAGAACAACCTTCCGAAGAAGAACAACCGTCTGAAGATCAGAGCGAAGAATAATCTGGTCAATTAACTAGGCTTAAAACAAATTAAAATTCTTATTTTATTTTTTCAATATTTCTTTACAATAATCGGATTAGCCATAATAATCTTTTATTTTTTTAGATACTTTTATAATACATGCATACAAACAATTATTCATGAAACTTTACATAGTTCGTCACGCAGAGTCAACTGGTAACAGAGATAGAATTTGTCAAGGTTGGAAAGATTATGATTTGAGTGAAGAAGGCATCATTCAATCAAAGAGTATCGCACTCAAGCTAAAAGATGCCAAGATCGACACAGTCTTCTGCAGCGATTTGAAAAGAGCTAAAGATACAGCTAAAGAGATTTTAAAGTATCACAAATGTAAAATCAATATTGATAAAAGGCTTAGAGGTAGAGGTAAAGGCGCTTGTGAAGGCAAACCAAAACCAGATAAAAAAAGAACCAATTATCCTGAAGGTGAAACCTTCACACAAGTTTACAACAGAGTTACTGATTTCTTCAAAGACATGGAAGGCAACAACGTTTTAATTGTAACACACGGCAGCATAGTTTCCATTCTACTCCACTTAGTAAATAATGGAAGTTTTAAAGACTATAAAAAAACAGTTTTCATAAAAAATACAAGTTTAACTGTCGTCGATAACAAAAAAGTTTTACTATTCAACTCAACCGAGCAATGATTCTAGCAAGGTTTTTATCTTTCTCTTCAGCAAAAAGACTTTCTCCAAGATTAGTCTGATAACTATGTGTTTCAAATAAGATTCTAAGAAAACCAAACCATTCCTTATCACTAGAAAACTGAGTACCATTGCTCTCTAACACGCTCCTCTTACAAGCTTCACAATCAACAAATTCTCTTGTAGCCAATTCAGAAGCAACCGCATCACAAAATAACTTCTGAGGACCATCACCAGGAAATTGAGGATACATTCCGGCATCAACAGTCCGCATTACAGCCGCCACTTCTTCAGGAGTATAACCAAAGTTAGTTTCCATATACCTTACAAAACCAAGGTTATTAAATACTAATGCAGCACTCCTTAAAATAAAACTTTCTTTAGGACTTAAACCTTTTGAAAAATCTCTTGTTACTCTATACATACTAAACACTCATCCAAACCGATATCTGGAAAAAGCCATATTATTTCCACCATAAAACGCCATAACATAATCATTTAGTTCATTCAATCTTAGATCTGCCATAAAACTCGCATTTTAACACTCACTTATAAAACTTTCTCACTGAGCTTTCAGAAAACAATCATCGAACTTTCGAATCAATAAGCTCACACCAATACTTAGCATCATCTAATCCTAAAACTATTCTTTTATAATTTCCTTTCGTTTCAATAACTAACGGCTCTTTACTCAAACGATAGTACCAAAACTCTTTACCCAACTTCGTATAGAAAGTACCTGCTCTGAAATAGAAAGGTATGTGTGTACCCGGAAGCCTTATACCCCACAGCACACCAGGCTCATCTGTAGAAACTTTAGTTATCTCATTAATAGGAACTACTATCTCCCTTTTGAAAGAGAATATGCTCTCATTCCAATCTAAAGAAATAGTAACTTCTTTCTTAGTAACTCTCAATTCCATAGAAATAACCAAGGACCTAAACTATATATATCATTCTCATAAGCGTTCCTACTTTAGAATGACGAAAGACTTATAAAGAGTGAGTATAGCAGAAATAGGATGGCTTTAGAAGACTTTTTAATAGGATCTAGGAATTTAACCAGGCTAGAGGCAAATATTAGAGCTCTAAACGCTCAAAATGCCCATATTGAGGCATATGAACAAGAAAATCTAGGCCCATCCTTCGAAAACTACTCTACAGCCCTAGAAGACCTAGAAAATGAAGGTATAATCCACGCAGACGATTTACACACTTCAACCAGTGGCCTAGTCTCAGCCATTCTTAACCTAAAAAGAAGGTATCAAGCTAGAAAAAGAAAAACTGACGCTTACACAGGCTTACTAAAGAAAACATATGAAACTCTTATCCACAGCCTTGACAATGAACAACTACAAACTTCTCTTTTAGACCTCAACGGAGGCCTTAGCAGCGAAGTATCAGCCAGGTTACAAATATACGGCGACGATATTAACGATAATCTTAGGTCCGCTGCAGAGATTTTAACCAGTAGAGGTTACAGATGGGAAGCTAAACAACAAAGAATCAATGAATTGTTAAACGAAAGAACCGAATTAAACGCATCCGAACAAGACTTACTTTCTGCCATGAGTCAATACGTTCAAAAGAACCGTTCAGTTGGAAAAAGAAAGAGAAGTATTAGAAGAACATTTAACCAATACAAAGAAAGTCCAATCCAACTAGTCAAACCACATAGTAAAGGCCCTGCAAGGTACACCTTACAAATCTTAGATGATATAGATGCACCAGAAGTATTACCTCAATTAGAAAGAAGGAGAACCATCCCAGAAAACAGAAGAAGGTTAATGAATCAAAGGTTTCAGCTCTTACAAGGTTTGTTTGAACCTCTTCCAGAATTAGTTGATGTAGAACTTGATGATAGTATTGGCGGTGCAACTGGAGAAGTTGAATACACCCCATGGAGAAAAACTATTGGTGGTGCTTCCGCAGAAATAATTTTCCTTAACCCTCGTAGTACATTAAGCCCTATAGAAACCAAAGTTAACACTACTAACGTTTACAAAAATAGGAAAAGAAGTCTTGGCCATTCACCTTGGGTTGCAGCTGCAAGCATTGCAATCGTAGCAGGTTTAACAGCAGCTTACGCTGGCGCAAAGGCTCCTGAAGAATTACCTCTTCCAGACCTTAACCCACCTGCATTCGTCGACGCAGATTATAGTGAACAAGGCGATTATTTGTTAAGTCTAAACGGCACTGATACAAACAACCACGAACTTAACCTTGACCTTAGAGAATTAGAAGTCAGAGACGAATTAGGTTTAGCACCTACAAACTTACACTTACCCTTCTTCACCAGCAACCTAAAAATAAGTAGATACGGTTGGCGATCAGACCCTTTCACAGGTGAAAAAAAGAATCATAGAGCGATTGATGTAAGCGTCAAGCCAGATAGTGAAGGGAAAAGAGATAAAAGATTAAGAGCATTAGGTCCAGGCGTTGCATGTTACTGCAGTAGTAACGGTAACGCAGGCAATTCGATCCGAGCAACCACAACTGATGCTGAAGGAAATTCTATTGAATACTCTTACTTACACGTTGACCACACTCCAAGTTTAATCTTCAGAGGTCTTGAAACAGTTAAAAGAACAGACTTATCTTTCCCAAAAAGATTAAAGAGATATGCAGTAAAAGATTGTAGAGTTGTTGAAGGTGGAGAAGATTTAGTAGACTACGGGAATACTGGCCGTTCAAAAGCTCCGCACTTACACTTCGAGTTGAACGTTCAAGAAGATTCTAGCGCTTGGACAAGAGTTAATCCACGACCTTTAGTAGACTATCTTATTGCTTTAGAAGATGAAAGAGAGAGAGATACAAAAAGAGTTCTAGACCAACCTTTATTCTCCGACAACGGACCAATTATTCAATATGATTTCTCACAATTAAGAGTTGAAGAATTCTACGATCTTACAGGCGGACAGTTTACAGTACCAAATACTGAACAACCCCTGTCTTTGTGATGCTAATAATTTCACTATGAGTTACACAACTTTCTCCATCGACAATGAACC
>CAYTFL010000048.1:0-6184 GCA_964437105.1 Candidatus Woesearchaeota archaeon
CCGAAGGTTGTAGGAATGTCTACTTTGCTCATTAAACCTTGAATTCCTAAATTATCTGCCTTACAAGGGATGTATAGAGTTTTTACCATGAAATTTGGGTAGGTGCAGGGTTTTTAAACGTTACTATCATAAATCTTTTAAGCTACCTTTAAGTTCTGAGGTTATGCTATCTGTTATCATACCTGCATTTAATGAAGAAAAGTATATAGCTGAAACTTTGAAACGGTTAACAGATTATGAAACGATTGTAGTTTGTAATGGGTGTACGGACGATACTAAAAATGTGGCAGAAAAGTATGCTACCAAAGTTGTTGAGTTGGAAGAGAAAGGTGTGTCTAAGGCTAGGAATCAAGGTGTGAAAAATGCTACGCATGATAGGGTCGTTTTTTTGGATGCAGACATTCTGGTTGATGATGAGGTTTTAGAGCAAATATCTAGGAGTAATTTTAACATTGGAACAAGTAACGTGAGAGCTAACTCAAGGAGAGTTGATTATCGGACTATTATGTGGGTTAAGTCTAGGATACATCGGTTGGGGACGTGCACAGGGTTAATATTTTGTGATAAAGTGTTGTTCAATAAAGTTGAAGGGTTTGAAGAAGATCTTAGTATTAAAGAAGATGGACGGTTCTTACGTAGAGCTATTAAGTTAGGGAGGTTTGGAGTGGTTAACGGTTATGTGTATAATAATATGCGTAGGTTTGATGACGTTGGTTACGTTAAGATAGCGTTATATTGGATCAAAGCTTATTTATTTGCTAACAATAGAGAGTATAGTAGCGTAAGATGAAGATTGAAGAAGTTTATGGAAGTTATGCGTTCGTTGATGTTCGTTCTCCTAAAGAGTTTGATGAAGATCATGTGCCTGGTGCAGTTAACGTGCCAATATTTTCTAATGAAGAAAGGGCGATAGTGGGTACGATCTATAAACAAGAGAGTAAGGAGAAGGCGATTGATAAAGGTTTGGAAATATTTTCTAAAAAGATGCCGGGAATGGTAAAAAGGTTTGAATCTCTTAGAGGTAAGAAAGTCTGTGTGTACTGTTGGCGAGGTGGTATGAGGTCCGGATCAGTTGTAGGTTTGCTTAAAGGTTTAGGGTTTGACGTTGTGCAGTTGGATGGCGGGTATAAGAGTTACCGAAAGTTTGCGCGTGAGCAGTTGGAGAGTGTAAAAATACCGCCGCTGGTAGTGTTGTACGGGTTGACAGGTTCTGGTAAAACGGAAATGCTTGAGGAGATGGAGAATAGTGTTGACCTGGAAGGGTTGGCTGAGCATAGAGGTAGTATATTTGGTGATATTAACTTGAAACCGAATTCGCAAAAGCGGTTCGATAGTTTGTTACTAAAAAGATTATTAGAGTTGAAAGATGAAAAAATAATCTTTACGGAAGGGGAGAGTCGTAGAATTGGTAGGATATTGATCAGTGAAAAGTTTTGGGAAGCGATGAAAAAAGGACAGAAAGTGAAAGTTGTTTCTCCGATTGATGAAAGAGTTGATAGGATTTATCGAATATATTGTGATAAGTTTGATAAAGAGTTGTTTAAAGATAAGACTAGGTATATTAAGAAGCATATAGGTGGGAAGAAAACGGAAGAGCTTTGTATGTTAATTGACCAAGGAGAGGTTAAAGAGTTTCTTAGACAGATTTTGTTGGAGTACTATGATAAGTTGTACGCGCATACAGTGGATAATAAAAATTATGTGTGTGAAGTGAAGAGTAAGGAAGAGTTGGAGAAGGCGTTTTTTCCAGCCCTAAGTGCCTTATAATGCCAGAATAAATTGGCAAGACTAAGTTAATTGAGTTTTAACTTATTAGAGGTAAAAATCGAAAAGTTTAAATAGAGGTTGGCGATTTTTCCACTTAATATGGCATTACCAGAGTATATTCAAAGACTTAGAGAAGTTGGCCAAGATTTTAAAGATCCGAAGCAACCAGGAGATGTGTTTCTTCTAAGAGGTACTGATAAAGATGGAAATAGCGTTCTTTACAGAGCAGAGGTTTTTGAAAAACCAGGTAATGCAACTATATTAAGCGAAATGACTCATACTGAAGGGGAAAGTGGCATTGTTAATGTTCGATTAGACCCTACAACCCATTTAGTAAATTCACTTACTTCATACAGTGTAGACAGAATTCAAAAACAAGAGTTAGCTATAAGAGCAGATGGTATGATCCTAGCAAAAGCATATGAGGGAAGGCAATGGAGAGATTTAACAGAAGCGGAAGCCAGAAGTTTGTATGAAAGAGGACTAGAATCTGCGAGAGAAGCTGTTAATGTAGTAGGGTTACAAAATTTGCTTGGTGAAGATATAGAAGTTGTACCTCAAGCATACCAAAAAAAGTTTATAGTATTTAAACAATTTTAAAAATCGTTTTCTGTAATTTTTTTAACTTAAGCCAACTTTAAAGTTCAAGGTTTTTAGCGTAAGCGACTTCTAGTTTAGGTGACGGGCAAATTGAAACTAACATCAGGGATATGAGAAGTTCTGCGAAGCATAATTAGGGTGGAGAAACCTGCAAGGATTTTCTGTTTAAGCCCTGTTAAATACCCCGAACGAAGTGAGAGTGCAACGTGGTCGAGGCGAAGCGGAGGAAAAATTCAAAGTTCAGAAAACGGGCGTTATCTAGTGCGAAGCACAATCTAACATAGGAAACAAGGGCAAAAAACCGAAACATTTATATATGTATTTACTACTTATAAGTAGTATATGAAACAAGCAAGAATTGGTGTTGTAGGATATTGTCCACCTACCAAATATGATGAAAGAAAGGCATTGGAACATTTAGAGGAGGTTTTCGATAAAGTTGAAGCTGATTTTTCTGGAAGAGATATTGTTGTTGTTTCTGGTGCTACAAATGTTGGAGTTCTAGCTCAAGCTTATCAATTAGCAACAGAAAGAGGATATCAAACTGGAGGAGTTGCTTGTGAAAAAGCAGCGGATTTTGATTTATTTCCAATGACCGAAAAACCAATTATTGTTGGTAAAGAATGGGGATCAGAAAGTCCAGTATTTGTTAATGGAATTGATGCAATAAGAGATATTGATCCTGAAAAGGTCCGAGAATATTTGAATCATTCTCATTATGGACTTGATGCGATGGTAAGAATTGGTGTTGGTCCACAGTCAATTAGAGAAGCAACAATGATTCGAGATATGGGGAAACCAACATATGAATTTGACTTGCCAAAATTGGAATAAGTTTTTTGCCCTTTCTATTTTTTAGCCCGTTTTCTGAATTGAGTTTAACATTGGAATTATCAGAAGTTTTTTGGTGAGGCAACCCACACCAAAAAATTTGGGAAACATTCGGGAAATCGCTTGGCGATTTAGGCGAAGCCGACCGAATTTTCCTGATAATTCCTGTTAGTTTCGTTTTCCGCTACGAAGTCCGGAAAACCTGCGTCCGCAGAGTTGTGTTTAAGTTCCTATTAATCCGACCGTAGGGAGACATACTGTCCGAAGGACTGGGGGTCTGTGTGTTCAATAGAAAAAGCGAAGCGTTACATCAAGAACAAGAAGAGAAGTGTGGGGCGCTATATTCCTCTATAACCAAACTTTTTATCATATTGTTTATGATCCATTACATCCAGAACAAACGCAATTATTTCTATCTCGCTTTCTCCATCTGTTAGAGTGTATAACATTCTCCAAGCACCAGGAAGTTCAACACGAAAGAGATTTGTGACACCATATTTCTGTTGATACTCAATTGGAATCTTATTTTTTGAGATTGGGTTTCCAAAGTGAGGATTAGATTTGATTAATTCTACTTTCTGATTAACCGCTTTGAGAATCATCCTCTCGGTTTTAGACGATGGAGCTTCCTCATTAAGATGCTTATACACTTCTTCTGCTTCTGGAGAAAGTTTTAATCTTACGGTTTTCATAATTCAAGTCTCTCTGCAATTGCTTTTTGTAAGTTGGGGTTTGGATTGTGTATCCAAGTAATACCTCTTATAGTTACCACAATTTTATTGCTTAATTCTAAGTATTCTAGAATAACTTTAAGAGTATTATGGTTCACTTGTCTAGGTAATTTGCGTTTGAGTTCTGCAACCGTAATAACACTTTCTTCCATATTCTTTAAAGTGTTCTCTACCATAATCACAGTGTTCAGGTTTGGAGCTTGTTCCAATTCTTGCATTTTCATCACCAATTGTTATGAATCTGTAACTATTTAGTATGTACTACCATATAAATGTTTCTGTTATTTTGCTGTAACTAAATAGTAGAAACATTAATAA
Organism: Candidatus Woesearchaeota archaeon; assembly: GCA_964437105.1. Lineage (GTDB taxonomy): Archaea > Nanobdellota > Nanobdellia > SCGC-AAA011-G17 > GW2011-AR17 > CAYTFL01. The sequence goes on from CAYTFL010000048.1 coordinate 4,248, forward strand.
ATGGGCTTTGATTTTAGTATATAAATGATTGCAGATGCAGATTTTGAGCAAGGAATGAAGGAACTTGAAGCACTTTTGAATAGAGAAATTTCTGCAACTCAAAACATCCGAGACGAAGCTATCCAGAGAGATTATGAAGAAGTAATTGCTGGTAAAATCAGTTTAACACCTGAGCAACTTGCTACATTTACTCCAGAAGATTCTGAAAAAAGATTAAAGAAATTGGACAGATTACTTTATTTTAGAATAGATCAACCATGTGTTGTGGGAAGAGGTACTAACCAACTAGCATTAGATGTTCAAAACGGATTAATAGCTAAAATAGGAGTTAGTTCAATTGGAAGAGTTGTTGAAGTTGGTAGAGGATTATATCAACATATGCAAGAGACTGTTACAACACTACGAGAATTAGGTTTTGATGTTCCTGAAATCAGATATGCTAGAATTAGATGGGAAGGTAATAAAGTATCTGTAAATTCCGATGTAGAACATGGTTTATATGGTGAAATGAGTCGTGGTGGAGAAACCAGAAAATTGGTAAGAAAAAGACCCTACAATATTCCGAATGTTACATTTACAGTTGATTTAAGGGAAGGTGGGAAATATGAAGTTGTTGAATTTGATAGAGAAGTTGCTACTGGGTTGCCAAATGGTGCTTCTTTAATAGAACAATTTGCAGAATCTTCTGATAAGTTAGTTAAGTTGTATGATAAATATTACCACGCATTATTGGCTTCAGTAGAATCGGGAGAGAAACTTGCTTCTGGACCATTCTTACATTATTCACCTCATAGAGAAGGGGGAGAAGCAGAAGATGCAGTTCGTAAGATGTTTTTTCTTCAAGTTCCTACAACAGATGGGGAAGAAGGTAAATTAGTCATTGGAGATATTGATCACGTTTATTTGTTCAAGTGAGATCATCCAAAAGCACCCCACACTAATAATTAATCAAATTTCTTTACAGAGTAAAGTCTAAATGTGCGTCAGCACCACAGACCCCCATTTTTATTTTTAAGAACTTAAACACAATTGAAACTAACATCGGGGATAAAAGAAGTTTTCGGAACGAAGTGGAGAAAATTTGGGAAAATTGCGAGCCGAGCAATTTTCCTTTTATCCCTTGTTATACGAGGGTGAACGGAACGGAGTGAAGTGAAAGCGCAGCGTCCCCTTGAGTACACAGAAAGTTTTTCTAAAATAAAAAATAGAAAGTTTTGTTGGTTTTTACTTCAAATCAATTTTTTCATAGATTTGTATTAATTTTTTCCATGTTTCAAGAAGTTCTTTTAGCTCTTTTTGAATTTCTGGAAAAGCGCCTAAGTCTCTAAAATCTCTTTCCATCTTTGCGTAAACTCTGAATTCACGATTATTTTCTTTATCGTCTTTTGCCATATCAAAGTACATCGATTCAGTCATGTGACTTGCAGAATCTACACAAGCAATTATTTTTGCTTCAATAGAATTGGGCATGACATCACGACACCGATGTGCTCTTACGCAATGAAGAACTTTTTCCATTTTATCCTTTGGATAATTAAGCTTTTCTAGAAAATCTTTTGCTCTTTCTTCACTTCTGATTGCATGGTCTATTTCAGTCGGAATCGGATAATGACCAAGATCATGCATCCATACTGCTAAAAGAACTACTTCTGAATCTGCTTCAGGAAATTTTTTCAAAAGATGTTTTGCCCATTTTTCAACTTCGGGAACATGAGGTCTTAAATGATATGGGTCTGAACCAAAATCATCAATCATTTGAAAAAATTTGTTCTTTGCTTTATCTATTATTGTATCCATAGTATATGAAAAAATTAATTCATTTAAATATCTTTACCAACAAAACTTTCTTCAATATTAATTCTAACTTTCTGTGTATTTCGTATAATCGCTGTTAAACTCTCCGAAGGATTGAATTTTAGTGCAACGTTCCCGAAGGG
>CAYTFL010000049.1:0-6127 GCA_964437105.1 Candidatus Woesearchaeota archaeon
ATTACACTTCAAACATTCCCTTCTTCTCCTTGCTCCACTATGCACGTTTCTCTTATCTACGACCTTCGTCTCCGGATTTTTACAAAATGCGCATATCATTGTCAAACACTATATCTTGTGGTTATGAAAAGCAGTATCACAGGATACAGTGCATACTCCTATCTGCGAACTTTATAAACATTAGTGTGCTCCAGAATATAGATAAAGAAAAATAGAAGAACTATTGTATCCTTTCAACAACAGTTTCCCAATTTATATTATTAAAGAAGGCTTTCACATAATCTCCTTTAGCAAGTCCATAATCTACCATAAACGCATGCTCAAACACATCCATTACAAGCAAAGGCTCACACCCTGCCAAGAACCCAGTGTCATGCTCATTCACCCACGTATTGAACAATTTGTTATTGACTGGATCCCAAACTAGGATTACCCAACCAATGCCTGGCATGCTAGCTGTTGCCAAAAAATCTTCTTTCCACGCGTCAAACGATCCAAACTCTTGCTCCAACTTCTTAGAGAAATCTTCACTTACTTCCTTACCACCTTTCACCAGATTACCAAAGTATAACTCATGCAACCTCATTCCATTGAACTCCCAACCAAACCTTCTCTTCACTTCCGCATACTCAACAGTACTTTTATCCAAAGTTTTCAACTTCTCTATGGTTACATTAGTCCGCTTCACATACCCAGCGTAGAGCTTAAAATGGTTCTGTAAGAGTTGATCGCTAAACCCTTCCATTCCTATTAGGTCAAACTTCTTTTCTTCGTACACCATTTTATATCTTCCCCACTAGGTCCAACCCAGGCCTTAACGTTTCCTTACCAGGCTCCCAGTTCACTGGACAAACTTGGCCACCGTTCTCTGCGACAAACTTGGCTGCTTGTATTCTTCGGATAATCTCCTTAGAATTTCTTCCAATACTATTATCATGCATCTCCACAGCTTTCAACACACCGTTCGGATCAATCAGAAACGTTCCTCTAAGTGACAACCCTTCATCTTCAATGTACGTACCGTAAGCTTCGCACACTCTTCCCGTAGGGTCTGCCAACATTGGGAACCTAATCCTACGTATCGTTTCAGACTGGTCATGCCACGCTTTATGCACAAACGCCGTATCAGTACTAACTGAGATTACTTCCGCACCTAAAGCTTTAATCTCTTCATACTTATCTGCTAGATCACCTAGCTCTGTTGGACATACAAAGGTAAAGTCTGCTGGATAAAAGAACAAAACTACCCACTTCCCTCTATAATCACTTAGACTAATTTTTCTTATGTCATTTTGTATAAACGCATTCTCGGAAAAATCCGGCGCTTTTTCATTGATTTCTACCATTTTTTTGTATACCTCCTGTTATCATAATGTTAATTCACTTATTTAGCGAGAACTCAAATCTCTTCTACACGCACACACTCTACTGGGCAAGACTCAGCAACCTCTTTGTTATCCTTAAGCTCTTCCACTTCCAGCTCAAAAACTTCCTCACCATCTTTCTTTTTTGCACCCTTCAGATTAGCTTTGTTATCATCACCCATCTCCCAAGAGTCTGGTCCAATGGATTCACAAGCACAACATCCGATACACTTATCTCGCTCATGTGTAATTTTAAACATTTTTTGAATTTGGGCCTCTATTGTTTATAAACTTTGTGGAGATTAAAATATTTAGAACAGTCTAGTCCAATAGAAATCATGCATACTATCCCAGGCGAGCATTAACTTTAAATACAAACAATTCTTAACATTCCTATGCACGATACAGCTACAATAAACAGAATTATTGACGCAGCCAAGGAATATAACCCTAAAATGATACGCATTGAGCTTGGCGAACTAGCAACTCTCACTTCTCACGAACTTAAGGAAAGCATTGAGCAGGCCACATCTTGGTCAGTAGAAATTAAAGAAAAAGAAAGTCTCATCCAATGCTCCTGCGGTTACAAAGGTAAAGCAGAGATAGTTGACAGGGGTCACGGTTACTGCATCTTCGCTTGCCCTTGCGGAAACAAAAAGCCTGAAGTTTTGGAAGGCGGCGAAGTCAAACTCATTGGAGTAGGATAAATGTGTTTAGCAATCCCTGGCAAAATAATAGAAATAACTAACGATCAAGCTACCATAGACTACGGTAATGAAAAAAGGGTTGCAAAAATTCTAATGGACGACTACTCAATCGGCGACTTCGTAATAGTACAGAACCAAATTATCATAGAAAAGATTCCAAATGAAGAAGCTAAGGCTTGGTTTACCTTACTAAAAGAAAGCAAAAGAGATTTATAGAAGTAATCTATCTTAACATTATGTCAAAGCTAAAAATCGGGTGGTTCTCCTTTTCTTGTTGTGAAGATAGTACGATCGTCTTCACTGAAATGTTGAACGATCATTTCAAAGAATGGAGTAAACTTATAGAATTCCAACACATGCGCGTGTTAAAGTCAAAGAATAAGCTAGAGGGTTTAGATGTAGCATTCGTTGAAGGCGCCATCGCTTCAGCCTCTGACGCAAAGAAGTTAAGAAATATTAGAAAGAACTGTAAACGCTTGGTAGCCATCGGCTCCTGCGCAGTTAACGGCATGCCTTCCGCCCAAAGAAACTTATTCAGTAAAGAAATGAAGAAAGAGATAGATTTTCTGATAAAAAAGTTCAAGATGGCTAGAAAGGTTAAACACTTGTCAGAAATAGTAAAGGTAGATGACCAAGTGCCTGGCTGCCCCATGTCTGAGGAAGGTTTTTTGAAAGTTTTAGACAAGTACCTTAAGGAGTTTAAAATAATATGAAAGAAGTTGACATCAGTATCCAAGATTTGAGCAAGGTTGAAGGTCACGCTAACTTGGACGTCAAAGTTCGCAATGGCAAGGTAGAATCTGTCAACATCATGTTCACTGATAACAAACGCTTCTTCACACAAGCCATCCGCGGCCAAAACATAAACTCTGTCTCACAATCCGTTGCAAGAATCTGCGGCACTTGCAGCATTGCCCACACTTTATGTTGCATTGAAGCTATAGAGAAAGCTTTAGACGTCAAACCTACAAGGCAAACTAACTTACTAAAAAAGCTGACCATGTACGGTCTGATGATTAGAGACCATGCTTTACACTTATACTTATTCACCCTGCCCGACGTATTCAATAAAGACTCAGTTTTAGACTTTGATGAAAAGGAAAGCAAATATTTGTACGACTCATTCGATATTAAGAAAGCCGGCAACATACTTACTACTATCGTAGCAGGCAGAGCAATCCACGCACCCTTCCCCCAGGTTGGAAACTACGCACAGATTCCTAACAAGAAGGATATAAAGAACTGTATTAAACATCTTAAACTAGCTAGAAAGAAACTTTTTCCGATGCTAGATTTGTACGCCTCTTGCGACATCGACTACACAAGGAACACTAACTTCGTTGGCTTAACTCCAAAAAACTTCGACTTCTTGGAAGGGAAGATAAAAAGTGCCAGAGGCCTATGCATTGAAGAGAAAGACTTTTTCAAATATCTACAGAAGACAGTCTTACCATACTCGCAAGCTGTCGGCTACACTTTTAGGGGAAGAACTTACATGGTCGGCGCCTTAGCCCGTTTAAACTTAAACAAACAAGGGTTGCATAAGGACACTAAGAGAGACGCAAAGAAGTACCTTAAACTCTTTCCATCTAATAACATATTTCATAATAACTTAGCTCAAGGCATAGAAATTTTACACAGTATTGACCACAGCTTAGAAATCTTAGAGAATGAAACGTTCAAAGAAGAACCTTCAGTTGAAGTAAAACCTAAAGCTTGTGAAGGCGTGGGCGTAATTGAAGCACCCAGAGGAACTTTATTCTACCACTTGAGCATCGACGCTGAAGGCATGATCAAAGAGGGCACGATAGTAGTCCCTTCCCAACAAAACCAGGTTAACATGGAATTAGATATAAAAAAGCTAGTACAGAATAACTTAACCAAACTGTCTAAGGAAGAGATCCGTTATGAGATAGAAAAACTTATCCGTGCGTACGACCCTTGCATCAGCTGCGCTACCCATTTTTTGAAACTAAACTGGATATAACTTTTTTAACTTCAATGAACGCTTTACTTTCACTAAAAGAACTTGGCACACCTATTATCATGACAGACTTAATCTTACCCAACTTCTTCATCAACTTCAGATTAAACCCTAGATCAAAATCGTGCAAAGAATAGCTAGTTTCAGTTTTGATAGCATCAACATCTTCAATAACTTTCACTTCATTAATTCCAAGAACCGTATCTATTAACATAAAATCCTCTTCTTCAGGCAAATTTTCAGACGGATCAAGAATTACAAACTCTATTCCTTTAAACTCTCCTCTAAGTTTATCAACAATCCTAATCGGTAAAGAATCTTCTTCAACCAAACTGTTTCCAAAGATGTAAACCTTACACAACTTTTTTTCCATCTTGGTCAAAGATCTCTATGGCACTCGTTGGACAAGATTTGGCAGCATTAACATTCTTTTTCAGCTCTTCTTCAGATATCTTCTCTTTCTTTAGAACAGCCCGCGCTTCTCCATCCAGTTCCCACGTCTCTGGCGCCATCTGCACACAACTTCCTGCACCGATACACTTCCCTCGATCATACTTAATTGTATATTCAGTCATATACGTTAACAACACTTTACTCATTAAAAAGTTAACTATTCTCTAGTGTCAGGAAAAAATTATATACTTACTCGTCATATATAATACTATGATTTCTTACATAATAGACGATAGTATCTCTGATAACGATTTAGCTAATCTTGCCAAGACCGGAAATAAAAATGCTATAGCTCAATTGTACATAAGGTACAGGCCAAACATTCGAGCTATAGGTTTCAAAGTATTAAGAAAAGAAGAAGATGTTGAAGACTTTGAGGTTGACATGGTATTAAGGTTATATGAAAAGGTTCACTTGTACAAAAGGGGCAACTTTGGCGCATGGTACAAAAGTATGATAAGAAACTCGGCTAGAAACTTTCACCGATATGAAAGGTTAAGAGAAGGCGAAGAGTTTGACGAAACCTTCACTTTGGGTGAAAATATAGAAGACCTTGTCCACCGCAATAAAGTGTCTGAACTTGTTGCAGACGCCATGGGCAAACTTAGCGAGAACTATAGAAGAGTATTGGTATTACGCTACTGGGAAGATCTTAGTTACAGAGAGATCGCTGACCGGTTAGACAGTGATATAATCAACGTCACATCTTGGTTGCATAGAGCAAAGAAAAGTCTAAGAGGTTATTTAGATGAACAAATGGTTCTAGAATTGGGGTATGCTTAATCCCTTTGTGGAGAATTCTGTAGTAATATTGTCAATTCTGCTTTATTTACTACTTCAGTCACATCCTCAACAGCTCTAACCAGATAATCAGTATTCGCACACACATCTTCTAAAGAATCTCTACCTAATGCAAAACTACCTGGTATTTCTGATTTTTGAATACCTAAGACTAAACCATTAATTCCTGGAACTTTTCCTTTAGTCATTCCCTTAACTTCACCACGGTAAGTACCATAACCAGCTTCATCTACAACAACTCTTAACATACTAGCAACCATTTTCCCTAATACAGATTGTTCTTCTTCTTGTATTCCTCCATAAAAAAAGCTAACCGGCGATTGTCCTTCATAAGTTCCGGCAGTCATAACATTGTTTAATACAACATATAGGGCAATATCATTTCCAAACGGCCTCTGAAAAATTCTTCCAGTGATCTTCTCATTAATACTTGAATAGTCCCAAAGTTCAAACCCTTTCTCTGTAAGATGTGATATATAGTCGCTCATAAAATGGAGATTTTTCTATCTCTTTATAATATTTGTTAATCTTAAGTAGTATGCGAGAGCCGTGCAAGAATGCTCTATGTAGACACTCTGGTATAGATAGAGTAAGAAAGCTTATATTATTTTCTGGTTTCTACATGTTTTTTAAATTCCTCTAATACCTTAACAAAATCATCCTCATTATAATCATATGACCGTTTTGTAAAAAAGATAATCCCATTTGCCTCTCGAACCCAATTATCAATGATACCTTCTCTTATTTTCATTTTTATATCTGATTCGCTCCATCCTTCGGTGGCTTGGGCAAGTCTTCCAAAATGATTACACATTAAG
>CAYTFL010000050.1:0-6091 GCA_964437105.1 Candidatus Woesearchaeota archaeon
AGAAATAAACAAAGTTGACGCATCTTTAATTTGGCTATAAAATACTATAGCTGCTAAGAAGATGACAATTAACGGTATCCCTAACGTAATTATCCCTCTCTTCCTCATACTTCAGCACCTTCATAGTATTTGCCATGTATACACACTCTTATCGGCTTTCTTAGAATATGTAACCTAATATAGTTCCAAAGACCCATCCACGTTGGTGTATCATCATACTTACTTCTCTTCCACTGCTGATTCCAATAACACTTACCTCTATGCTTAAGGTCTCTAGTTTCCCTTTTATGGTGTGAACAATGTGGACATATGTATTTTAAGTGAAACCTCGCATTCGTCCTTTTCACAAAATGTTTCAACCCCATTTTACTAAAGAATGTAAACTTCCTTTTAATACATTTCGATTCTTAGTAATCAGCTAAAGTCTTCTGCGCAACCTTTTTGTAAGATGCCCACGTGGTTCTAAATATTTCCGGATACTTATCCCAGTTTTTAGCTAGAAACTCCTTAGTTTTAGGGTCACTAGGATACCCTGAGCCAAAATTTCCATACTTTTCTTTCATCTTTTCAATCATCCTGTCCCTTGTAACTTTAGCTATTATCGACGCTGCTGCAACCGGCGTATATCTTTCAGCATCATGCTCCAACTGCACATCCATGTTATGTTTAAGAAACCCTCCCATGTAAGTATGGTACGCTTGTATATTATTACTTGGACAATCCACTATCGCTTTTTCAGGTTTCAACTCATTCAATATCATCGCCGTTTTAATTGCTTCCAACCAATTTAGGTTAAGATGTGGCGAATTCAAAGCCTCATCAATCTCTTTGGGCTCAACAACGATTATTTTATGATCTTTCACAACTTTCAATATTTCATCATACAACATTTCTCTTTTCTTAGGCGTTAACAACTTAGAATCTTTTACACCTATGTTCCGTAATTTTAATTCATCAACTTCATCAATCGTTATTCCGCACATTACTAATGGTCCAATTACTGGTCCACGTCCGGCCTCATCTGCACCTGCTACTATCATCTTAAGCTTTCATAACTCCTTTCCTTATATATCTTTTCTTCCAATCCAACCTTTTTGCCACGAAGTCTATTTTCACTTCAGCTCCGGTCATACCTAACACTCTGAAAAAAGCTTGAACATCTTTAACATTCCTAGTTTCACTTTCAGTTTTGGCAAAACTACCTATAACCATTCTCACTTTATACTTCCTACAAAGTTTAATATTCTGAATCATCCTTCCCATTAACTTAGCCCTAGATTTAGCATTAAGTATCGATCTAAACGAAAAACCTATAGCCACACCTTTCTCTTTTGCTAACTTACACAACACTTGGTTCAACCCAGAATCTCTCTGATGCATCTTATCATACCTCTTCCCTAGATGCGGATCTAATAAAATATCTACATTCTTTGAAGAAACAGCTCTTCTATTAACCTTATCATCCCCACCTTGCACCACAACAAGATTATCTCTAATAAAATGGTTCGGCACAGCTTTCCTTACATCGACTTTATATCCCTTGCCTTCAAATTCTATGATATCCATACTAGAAAAGATAAAAAAAAGGGTTAATAAATGTATTGGGCAGATACCTATTTAAACTTCCTTCTCTATATTTGACTTATGAGGTGGAAAATCTTATTCATAATACTAATTTTATTTCTTTCAGGCTGCACTATCCAAGAATCCGATTACGATGACGTTTTATACTTGGGTCTAATGATTCACATAGAAGGCTGGGACAATGAAGTGGAAAATGAAGAATCATTTAGAGTCCATGCAGAAGCGGTAAGAGAGTTCGCTACAATGTTAGAAGATCATGGTTTAAGTGGAACCTTTGAAGCAAGGCCTGAATTCTTTGATGCCTGTGATAAGTGGGACGATAACGTTATGCTTGAACTTTACGAAAGGGGCCACGCTATTGGTGTTCACGCAGATTCAGGCTATAGTCAAAAAAAAGATGTTACTCAAGAAATTTTTGAGGCTGAAATAAAGGATTATAAGGACGGGTTAGAAGAATTAACTGGCGTAGAAATTAGGCACGTTTCGGGCATTTGTTCTGAACTAGACTGGGTAGAAGCTGCAACTAACGCTGGATACGAGTTTATGACTGGCGGCGTAGCTTACTGCGTAATGTCCATGGATACAGAAAACATTCCTGAAGAGTTTAAAGATTGCGAATCACCTTCATCTTGCCATGACACTTTCCCTACTGACTTAGAAGATAGAATGACTCCTGTCAGGGTTAACGATGGAAGCACTTGGTTATATGATACTCGTGGGGATTTAGTCGTCTTCCATTCTAGCAGTGTAGTTTACCATCTTGGAGAAGATTCTGAAGATCTCGGCGAAGACGATATTGAAGCTTATTTTGAACAACTGAATGAAGCGTTAGGCTTGGTTGAAGAAGGTAGAGTTAACATCTTGTACCACGGATGGAGCATTGGAAGTAATGAAAGAGTTAGTAACAACGATGAACTGTATGATCTGTGGTTTAGCGAGTTAGAACCTTACTTAGAATCTGGCCAAGTTGAATGGAAAACCATCCCTGGGATGTATGATAACTATTTATCTTGGGAAGATGAAGGTTGGTTTTTTAATTAAAAAAAGAATTAATAATATTGCTCTAAAACCACAAAGCTTAAATATGTGAAAACACTCCTTTCCACATAGGAGGAAAATGGGAAACATAACATTAGCATTACCTCAAGAACTGCATGAGCGAATGAAGAAACATTCTGAGATTCGTTGGAGTGAAGTAGTGAGAAAATCTATCACACAGAAGGTAGAAATGCTTGAAGTAATGGATAAAATTGCAAAGAAAAGTAAGTTAACTAGAAAGGACCTTAATGAAATTTCTAGGAAGATTAAGGCAGAAACTTTTGAAGAATTAAATAAACGATGATTATTATTCTTGATGTAAACATTGTACTATCTGCATTAATCCGTGATGCAAAGACAAGAGAGATCATTGTAAAATCTAGTAACGATTTTTGTTTTCCTGAACCTTCATTACAGAAAATAAGAAAATATAAAGGGTTGATTCTTGAGAAATCTGGACTTTCAGAGCAAGAGTTCTTAGTAATCTTTAATACTCTTTTTCATTTTATCCAAATTGTCCCAAATGAAGAGATTCTACTTTATTGGGAAGAGTCAAAAGAGATTATGGAGCACATTGACCCGGAAGATGTAACTTTTATTGCAGCTGCTTTAAGCCAAGGAGAGGATTCGGTAATCTGGTCTGATGATAAACATTTTGAACAGCAAGATAAGATACATACTCTAAAAACAAAAGATTTAGTAGCTCTATTTGAGGATTATTAGTTAAAAAAAGAATTAATAATATTGCTCATCGCCAAAGATCTCATCTGTTGGCTTACTAAGCATTTCTTCAGCAGAACTTTCCACCATGTCTTTGTACTCATCAGGCTTGTAAACTTTCTTCTCTTCTTTTTTGGGCGCTTCTTTCTTCTCTTTAGACGCAACCTTCTTTTTTACAACCTTTTTGGTAACAGGCTTCTTCTCTTTAATCTGAACTTTCATAGGTGCAGCAACTTTATCCGGAAAAACTTGTCGTAGAAACTCTTCAGTTACCTTTTTCCTACCAGTCTCTACTGCCCGCTTACAAACTTCTTCACAGTTTTTCAGTAATAGCCTAACATTTCCATCGGATATGTTATACAGCTTTCTCACTATCGGATCAGGTAATAGGCTCAGATCTCCTGTCCTCTTCTTCACAACGTTCAAAGCATTCTCTTCATTCAGCTCGTTAAGAAGAACTTCCTGCATCTGATTCTTCAATCCGTTAGTCATCTCACCTTTCTTGATAGCTTTGCCTACAAGAACGATCGACTTAAGGTACCCTTCTTGATAATATGAATACAACGCCTCAAAATCTTTTGAGCTAAGTATTTGCGCTTCATCCAACAGTAAGATCATATCCTTTGGCTTCATATCAAACCACTTTCCGATCACACCGTACCGTCCGTTAAGTAAACTTTTCACGTCCAACCTTGCATCCATTCTGCTACAACTGTAATAGATAACTTGCTTTTTTCCACCAAAATCATTGAGAACTCTTCGTAGTATCGAACTTTTACCGCTACCATAGTCTCCTTCTAGCAAAATGACTTTATTGTTAAGTATGCCAAAAGACACATCATCCACAACTTTATCATAACCTACAACTTGGTCATGAAACGCTGCCGGCTTGATGCTAAATGGGTTACTGTGAAAGCCTAAATCTCTAAACCAAATCGTATTCATTTTCCTCCCCCTGCAATAACTGCTCCAACTTCATCCTCTTTCAACTCCTTATTCTTAGAGTATGCTTTACAAACCAGCTCACAATTGTTTAAAAATCTTTGCATATTCTTGTCAGACCTTCTATAAGTCTCTTTAATCAACCTATCGTTAAGCAAATCTTCTCCAATCTTATCTCTGATCACTTGCACAGCTTCATATTCAGAAAGACTTCTCAACCTCACATACTTCCTCACTCTTTGCAGTACGCTTTCTGATAAGTTTAACTGACTATAATCTTCTGTAGTGATTACAACCGCTCTCAGATAGTTTTGATCGAACAAAAACTTAATTCTCTCCAGATTTTTTTCGTTCAGCTTATCTACGTTATCTAGCAGCAGAACCATCCCTCTGGGAAACTTTTTGAACAAATAACCAAGAATTCCATTCTTTTTCGTGATAACATGCTCAACGTTTAGTTCTTTCTCAAGCTTAGCACAATCAATGTACGCTACGCGACCGTGCCCACCGAACTTTTTGATCATTTCTCTAAGGATTTTTGTCTTACCTGTCCCTTTACCACCTTCAATAATTATGATATTGCCTGAAACAATTGAATAGTGGGCTTCTTCCAGCACATCTCTATTCCCTATGTACTTGGTTTCCACTGTAAAAGGATTCTCATCAAAGTCAAGTTCTTCGTACCATTCCATTTTACTCCAACTCCCTTGCTCTTTTTCTATACTCGTTAGCTTTTTCGTAATACTCTTCTGCGAGATCAAACTCTCCCATCTCGTACGCTTCTTCGCCTTGCTTATGCTGCCTTCTTGCTTTTCTATAGAATTTTTTTGGACTTTCATGTACAAAATAATAACCTATCAAAATCAAAACAATGACTGCGACAACAACTCCTACAACTTTCCATATCATTTTTTAATCCCCCCAAAACACTAAAAAAAGCTTAATACTAAGTATTTATAAGCATTTTTGTGGTTTAGTATCTGCTTAGAAATGCCATAATATAGGGTCTAATCTATTAAAATTCGAAACGCCTCCCAAGTGATAAAACCAAAGGCTTATAAACTCTCTATTTTTTCCAAATTAGTATGAAATTAGAAAATATTGTTGGTGATCTAAGAAAGTATGATCAATTAGAAGAAGGAACTTTCCAGTGTGTTGATCAGTTGCAAATAGAACGATTAACTAACTCTGCTTTGCGTAATCAATGGTTTTTCACTGCTGACTGTCATGGTTATTCTTTAAGAGAAGATGGTGGTGTAGATTGGGCTATCACTAGAGAGGCTGAAAATCTCATTTTAAGACATCTTTATGATGAAGAAAACAGTTCTTTTGAACAATTAATTCAAGGAGAAAATTATCGTCCTGATAATGCAGAATCTCAAGCCGCTAAAGATGCAGAAGATACGGTTATTGTTGATATGAATCAATTGAGGTTATCTGGAACTGATAATGAATGGCGTTATTTGCAGATTAGGACTGAAGATGGTTTTATTTTAGCTAGAGATGATTATCAAGCTCCTAATGAAGAAGAACAAAAGGCGATAACACGGTTAGGATATACTACTAAGACATTAGATGAGTTAAAAAAAGCAAGAATCACATCAACAAGAATATATGTATTAAACCCCAAATATGTTCGAGAAGAAGTACAAGGAGATTCTGAACAGGATTCAATTTGGCGGGCTTCGTGGTTGGGTAGTTACGATGATAGTTCCGGTTTCCTTGCTGATTATCGTGGCTTCGGCGACTTTAACCGTTTGCGTGGGGTACGTGTGAGCGAAGCGAGCACTGGAGCGTCCGAAGGGCG
>CAYTFL010000051.1:0-6064 GCA_964437105.1 Candidatus Woesearchaeota archaeon
CTTTGCTCACCGAACAAATTCACAACTTCCTTAACTTCTCCCAACTTCTTATCCAAATCTCTGATTGTAATCCTAAACCTATTCCCTTTCAACATTCCTTTATAGATTCTTTGCCTACCTGTACCAGTATATTCAAACGTAACATCTTTCAAGCTAAACTTAATCATCTTCTTCACAGAAATGTATTGAGTAGTAACAGCATTCCTATCCTTAAGCCCTGCATACCCTACATCCTTAACACGCAACCGTCCCTTAACTTCTCTAATAACATCTAACGTGTTCCACCCTTTCTTACACACTTTGTAATAATGATACGGCCCATCTTCTAACTTAAGATCCAACACTTCTTCGACTACAAAATCTTCAAACAACTGTTTAATCTTCATAATTTTACCTTATACTCAAAATAATCGTCCCACGGGTTTTCGAGCTCCATCATTTCCTTCACCGACAACTTTTCAAAATACCTTCTAAAAGGTCGCATAGAATTACCATGCGCAGAAATCGCAACATTAACTTTATTCTTTTTGATATACTTCAACAGATCTTTAATGAACGGCTTAACTCTCTTCTCAACATCTTTAACACTTTCTCCTCCGGGCGGCGGCACATCATAACTTCTTCTCACCACCTTTAACTCCGCCTCTCCCATTTTTGTGATAAACTCTTTCTTCTCCCTACCATGCAAATGATCAATCTTGTGCCAATGCAAAAGAGTTTTGTACGAATCCTCACCTTCTTCTGCAATAAAACTTTTATGCGATCTTCCTTGAGCATGACCATAGTTCCGTTCAATCATTCGATCATCAGTTATAATCTTCTTACACTCTGGATGAAACTTTAACACATACTTCAAAGTATCATGTGATCTAGACAACCTCGTCTTGAAAGCCACATCAATCTTCTTACTTTTCAACTTTTTAGCTACTTTCTTAGCATCTTTCACACCTTGCGGCGTCAACTTAGAATCTTTCCACCCAGTGAACCTATGATCCTTGTTAAAATACGTTTGACCATGCCTAAAGATATATATTCTGCAATACATGCTTACTATAACAATCACAGAAATATAAAAAGCTATCTAATCACCATCTAAATCCATTTAAACAATCATCATTACTATTTTCTTATGCCTGAGGTCATCATCACTTATGAAAATTTGTACGAGATTCTTAGAAGAGAAAAGTATAGGACAGAATTACAAAAGTTGGATGAAACCTTCTATCAAGATGTTGTCAAATACCTTCAGGAGAAGAAGGCAATCCTAGACTCTCAGTCAAAGAAAGACAGCATTTTCGCGTCAACTGAGGTTGAAAAGACCCAGACCCAATTAAAGAATATTTTAAAGATTCTTAAAGAATTGTACGAGAAAAGGGAGAATAAGATTCTACAATTTGCATTATTCAGCTCACGCAGCAATAACCCTCAGGACACATCCACCATGCTTCCAGAGGAGTACACCTTTTACACTTCTCTCAAGGGCACATTAGACCAATATCGAGAGGGAATCCTCCTACAACTCTTACAAACTAAGCTCCCTTCCATGGAAATTGAACAGAAACCTTTAAAAACAGAGGAGAAAACAGATAGCATATCAGTTGAGATCCTTAAGGATATCCCTGAATTCGTGGGCCCTGATCTAAGCATTTACGGTCCATTTAAGAAAGATCAGTTAACTACAGTCCCTGAGAGTGTAGCAAAACTCCTTGTCCAAACGGAGCAGGCAAAACATGAAACTACCGAAGAAACAAAAACAGTATTGCCCGAAGTGTAAAAAACATAATGAGTTCACTATTGCTGAGGCAAAGAAACGTACTAGAGGTACAGCTCACCCCATGTCTCGCGGTGCAAACGCTCGTATGCGTGCTCGCGGCCTAAGAAGGGGTTTCGGCAATTATAACAAATATTCTAAGCCTCCTGGCGGCGGTAAGCGTGTAGGCGTAAAATCTTCAAAGAAACCTGACTTACGCTACAAATGTTCAGTCTGTTCAAAAATTCAAGTTCCACGTAAAACTACGCGTATGAAAAAGTTGGAGTTGGTATAAATGTTGCAAGAACCTAAAGGAAAGTTTGTAAAAGTTCGTTGTAAGTGTAAGAACGAACAAATCATTTTTGAGAAAGCTGCAAGTGAAGTAAAATGTTTAGTTTGCGGCGAAATTCTGGCAAAACCTACTGGCGGCAAGATCCAAATCGTTGCTCGCGCATTAGAAGAGCTGAAGTAAACCTTTTAAACCCTAACTTTATTCTTTCTACTTATGTATTACAAGAAAAAAGGCTTCCCTGAAGAGAATAGCGTGGTTATATGTACTGTTAAGAAAATCCTTTACCATTCCATATTCGTCACCCTTGACGAATTCGTTAACACTGAGGGTATGCTCCACATTTCTGAGATCGCTCCAGGCCGCATCCGTAACATTCGTGATTATGTAAAAGAAGGTAAGCGCATTGTATGTTTGGTTCTTCGCGTTAACAAAGAAAAGGGTCACATTGACTTATCTCTTCGCCGTGTTCCAATGTCTTTAAGGAACAAAAAGAATGAAGAGTTTAAGCAAGAGGTAAAATCAGAGAAACTTTTAGAGTTCATAGCTAAACAATTGAAGACTGACTTACCATCTCTTTACAAAAAAGTAGGCTTCAAACTTATTGACCACTTCGGATTACTCGGTGTAGCCTTCAACGAAATTTCGGTTCACGGTCAAGAAGCAATAGAAGAGTTAAATTTGCCAAAGAAAGAAGCGGACCTTCTTGTAAAGATCGTCCAAGAAAAGATTAAACCTCAAGAAGTAATGGTCCACTGCAACTTTGTCTTACAAAGCTTTTCAGAGAACGGTGTTGAAGATATTAAATCTGCACTGATAGCTGGCGAAACTTACGCTAAGAAGCATGAAATCAAGGCAAACATAGTATACATCTCTGCCCCTAAGTATAGGCTTGAAGTCTTTTCTAACGAGTATAAGGTGGCTGAAGATGAAATGGATCAAATTACTAAGGTCATTCTTAAAGAAATTGAAAAATGCAAAGCTCACGGTGAGGTCCATAGAAAGAAATGACAATCTTACACTGCGCCAAATGCAAGAAATACACTTTAGAACCAACATGTTGCGGTATTAAGACTCAAACCGTCCGCCCTGCCAAATTCAGCCCTGACGACAAATGGGGAAAGTATAGACGCGAATTTAAACGACAAAACTCTTATAAATAGACCTTACTTTTTCTTAGCTATGAAATTCAAGCTTGAACACTTAAAAAAGCCTAGGATAAAAAATCCAGTATTGATCGAAGGTTTACCTGGCATTGGCAACGTTGGAAAGATCGCTATAGACTTTTTAGTAGAGAGTGTTAAAGCTAAAGAAATAATCACTATTCACTCCAGCTATTTCCCACACTCAGTTTTCATTAACGAGAAAAATCTTATTGACATTCCAGTTTTAAGCATATATCATAAGAAGATAAAGAAGCAAGATTTCCTATTCTTAGTTGGCGACGTCCAACCTATTGACGAACCATCTTGCTACGAATTTTGCGAAACTGTTATTGATTACGTTAACAAGCTAGGTTGTACAGAGATTGTAACTCTTGGCGGAATCGGCTTACAAAAGATTCCTAAGAAACCTAAAGTATTTGTTACAGGCACTGACAAAAAGTTCATCAAAACTTTTTCAGGCACAAGCAACTCTATTTACGGCGTAGTAGGTCCAATCATAGGCGTCACTGGTGTATTACTTGGCATTGCACAACGGAAAAAGTTGCCTGCTGCAGCATTACTAGCTCAAACTTTTGCCCACCCTGCATACTTAGGGATAAAAGGCGCTAAACAAACTTTGGGCGTGTTAAATAAGAAGTACACTCTTGGCTTAGACCTTCGTAAACTTTCTGACGAGATTGACGAAATTGAGAAAGAGATCTCTCAAAGGGCTAAAGCAACTCAAGAAGTACCTAGGGTTGGCCCTAACGAACCGAATTATTTTGGTTAGGTCAGAGGTGGGTAGACCTAATTCCTGATCAGAATCTCCACCCTTATATTCTTCTTTTATGGACAGTTATATACCTTTTTACAAAATAATCAACAAACTTTTCTTCATCTTTTTGAAAGGCTTTGTAGTATGACTTCCTTTTCTTGTACTCTATTATTATCATAGGATATCCTTTATGCCATAACATATAATTCATAAGAAGCCTTCCAATTCTTCCATTTCCATCTCCAAAAGGGTGAATCTTTTCAAAACGATAATGTGCTCTAGCTGCATGTTCAACAGGGTTCTCATGACTTTCACGTACGTACTTCAAAAGTGTACGCATTAGTACTTTCACTTCTTGCCAATCGGGTGCACGATAAGAACCTACTCTCACTAGATAATCTCTATACTTACCAGCAATATCTGTTTTTGTTTCAAGGAATATATTTTTATGCCAATGAAGTAATAGCTGATTTGTTAATTTTTTCTTCTTTTTCATCATCTGTAAAAATACTCTTGCATGTGCTTCAGTTTCTTTGATATCTTTTAAGGGTCTATTTGGGGCAATAGCATCAGAAAGGATCTCTCTTGTTTCCTCTAAAGTAATTGTTGACCCTTCAATAGCGTTGGTATTGTATGTAAAAGCAATAGATAATTCTTTAAGTTCCCTTTCCTTTACACTAGGAGGAAACTTCTTCCATTCTTTTTGGAAATGTTTCTTAATCTTTTCAAGCTTTATATAAAGATCTTTTTTTGCTTCTTTTAGTAAATCTTTTTTTCTATCTTCGATATCTGCAGGGAGACTTTTACCCAAGTACACTTCCTTTGTTACAACCTTTTTATTTTGTCTATAAGAGTGCTGCAAGTAAAAGTATTTGTTCCTCCCTTTTTTTCGTTCTACGATTCTCATAAATGACTCTTACCATTACTAATTTATATATTTTCCTATTTTAGGTGATGTTGTAATGGTACTTCTCTAGAGCCTAATTATTTTGGTTAGATTTAGTGAGTTTACCTAATAGTTTAGGATTAGATCTTTTTGATCTTAGATACTTTTTTAAAGGAATAGGGATTTTGCTTTTCTTGTGAAACTTTTTGAAAAAATAAAAGAATTATTGGAAGAAAATAGTATACTCTATCGGACATATAATCATCCTCCAACAAAAACTTCAGAAAAAGCAGCAGAATATAGGAATGTTCCCTTAAAGATTGGAGCAAAAGCAATTTTATTAAAAGAAAAGAAAGGATTTGTTATTGTAATAATTCCTGCAGATAGAAAATTAGATTCTAAAAAATTAAAAAAAGTTTTAGGAAGTAAAAAGTTAAGGTTTGCTACAGAAGAGGAATTAAAGGAAATAACTGGTTGTGATAAAGGTGCTTTACCTCCTTTTGGTTCTTTTTTTAACCTGCCACTTATTGTTGACAAAGCCTTATTTGAAGAGGCTGAAATGGCTTTTAATGCAGGCTCACTAGAAAATTCGATAAAAATGAAAACTAAAGATTATAAAATTCTAGTTCATCCTCAAGAGGAAGATATTTCAACTAAATGATCTAGACATCACTCAACATAAACCTTAAGATTATCAATCTCAAAGTCTACATCTGGTTTAATAGTAATCGTATTCGCCCCATCATCTACATAAGAACTAATCTCTTTCTCATACTCATCACTTTGCGTATTAAAGCTAAACGCTCCTTCTTGCACCAATACATCTGCTTCTTTATCTGAAGAATCATCGCTAAAGCTCAACTTCAGATAAACCTCTTTCTCCCCAGAAGATATATCATCATAAAGATCTGATTCTATATCAAAACTAAAGCTAGGATATTCTTTACTTCGGGTAGTAATTTCTACTACCGTTTCTTCTATGTTATAATCACCTTCAGTAATTTCAAAGTCAAGCGTACTAGTCGTACTCAAATATTCCGTATCAAGGCTCAACTCTCTTTCATTCAAATACTCACAGAATATTTGGTCACTGAACACTTCCCTACTGTTTAACGAAATGGTAAGTATACCATCATCATCGCTATTACACGTGATAAAGTAAGTAAGCTCTGCACTAGTAACTGACCCTGGATCATCTACAGAGAACGTCCTTGACGAC
>CAYTFL010000052.1:0-5963 GCA_964437105.1 Candidatus Woesearchaeota archaeon
AGGTTATGGGGTGCAATGAAAACGGGTATGACGATGACGATTACAACGATTGCTGCCCTTGGTATAGGATATTTTGTTGCAACGTCGTTAGTGCTGAAGCAAATGTTTGCAGTGATTGTAATAGGTTTGGTGTTTGATGTGATTATGACGTATGCGTTTAACGCAGGGTTATTAGTTTGGTACCTAAGGAGGAAGAGGAAGGGAGAATGAAGAAGTATATGTCGACTAGAGTGTGGGTAGTGTTGATCGTTCTAGTGTTAGCTTTGTTTGCTATCGCGCCTAACCCTTGGGCGAGTGGTGTGCAAGTGAAGTCTGTTGACCCGGCGAGCGATGTTGCACAGAATGGGTTGGCTGTAGGTGATATAATTGTTAGTATCAGTGATGAAGAGATGAGTACTGAGCAAGATGTGGTGGATGCTTTAGCCGAGTTTGAGTATGCTGAGCAAGAGATTACTATCGAAACGGATGAGGAAGAAGTTACGTATACCGTTACTAACGATTTTGGGTTTGTGCTTGATGAAAATTTGACTGTACTTTCCGAAGAGGATTTAGGATTAACGGAAGGGAGTATGTTGTTAAAGATTAATGGTGAAGAGATTGTGGATTATGAGTTGTATGAAGAGATTTATGATACTTTGATACCTAAGCAAACTGTGAAAATACAAACGGATAGTTTGTTGATAGCTTACGTGTCAAGAGAAGTTCCTTATTTCACTGTTGGTGAAGCGAGTACGAGTAACTTAGTGTTTGGTTTAGACTTTACGGGAGGTACTAGGGTATTGTTGGAGCCGGTGAGTGATGAGGAGATTACTGATGATGATATTGATCTGTTGATTGAAGTGTTGAGTAACAGGTTGAATGTTTATGGATTGTCGGATATTAAGATTAGGAGCGCGGAAGATTGGGAAGGTAACCAGTATGTGTTAGTAGAACTTGCAGGTGTTACAGAGGATGAAGTGCAAGATTTGATCTCGCAGCAAGGACAGTTTGAAGCGTATGTTGGAGAAGTTCTTGTGTTTGAAGGTGGTGAGGAAGATATACCGTACGTTTGTCGTAATGATGGAAGTTGTTCAGGTGTGCAAAGTTGTAGTGTGAGTGGTGGCGTGAACGTGTGTACGTTCCAGTTTACTATTACTCTTAGCCAAGATGCGGCGGATAAGATGGCAGCTGCTACAGAAAATCTTGAGGTAGTATATTCTGAGAATGGTGGTGCATATCTGAATGAAACTATTGATTTCTATCTTGATGGTGAGTTGGTGGATAGTTTGAACATTGCAGAGAGTCTTAAAGGGCAATCTACAACGTCTGTTGCAATCTCTGGGCCGGGATATGGTGAAACGCAGAATGCGGCTATTGAAGATGCGATGTCTAGCATGAATACTTTGCAAACGATTCTTATCACTGGGTCTTTACCGTTTGATATAGAAATTGCTAAACTTGATAGTGTTTCTCCTGTGTTAGGTGAAAGTTTTATTGAGAATGTGTTGTGGGTTGGATTGTTTGCGTTACTTGCAGTAGTAGTGGTTGTGTATATTAGGTATAGAAAGGTTAAGGTGTTAATTCCGATGGTTGCTACGCTTTTGAGTGAGTTGTTCTTGATATTAGGATTTGCGGCGATTGTTAGTTGGAATCTGGATATGGCGGCGATGGCAGGAATATTGGCGGCTATTGGTACGGGTGTTGATGATCAAATTGTTATCATTGATGAAGCGGTTAGAGGTGAAAGGTTTAGTAATTGGAAGAAAAGGTTGAAACGGGCGTTTTTCATAATCTTTGTTGCTTATGCTACGACTGTTGCAGCGATGTTGCCATTGTGGAACGCTGGAGCAGGGTTGATCAGAGGGTTTGCAGTGACCACAATAGTTGGTGTAACTATAGGAGTATTCTTAACTAGACCTGCGTTTGCTTCAATCATTGAGAAGATGGGGTTGGATTAGTAATAATAACTATATCTTCATCAGTGCCTTTGGCTTTTCTTGCTTTATCGAAAGTTTCTTTAGGTATTGGCATTGATTCTTGATAATCTTTTAGACCTGTGTTGTGAATGTAAACATTTTCTTCATCATAACCTGTGATAGGAACGAAGTGGCCTAAATAACCCTCTTTCTTTTTTATTTTATTCCAGTCAACTAAGACTATTGGAATGCTGTCTTCTGTTATTAAATCTAGAAGTTCTTTTAATGATAAAGTCTTTTCTTGTAAGTTAACATCTGCTGCTTTTGCTTTTTGTATCCATATTTTTGATTGATCGGAATCCATGTCGCTAAACTTTTGGTAGAAAGCTTCTTCTAAATGTTCTTCGTTGAATGAAATCTCTTTTGAATAGAAGTCTGTTTTGAAGCCTAATAATGCAACGGCTGTAGCGAGTTGTATAGTGAATAAAGCTTTCCCTTCTTTTAATTTTGTGAGTTTTTCTAAAGTCTCAATATCTTCTTCTTTTCCAAAGTATGTGATAACCATCTTTAATGCTGTTGGGCCGCAGTTTAAAGGGGTTGTTTGCTTGAAAAAGGGGACCTTTAGTTGCATGTTTATGTGTAAACTTGTGAATGTTATAAAATTATTGGTTGTTTGTACGAGAAAACTTGCTGGAACAAAACTTTATAAGATTAATCTGGAGAATCCTGTCGTAAAGAAGTTGATAGAGTTGAATAATACTCTTTGTTGGGAGTATACTGAAGAGAAGAAAGTAGTTGCAGTTTGAATGGCTGTAAAGTATATTTTGGTAAAATATAAAAAGGATACAAAGTATATTTTAGAAAAATATATAAATGATTTGTGTTTATAGATTTGTATGGAAAAGGAACTGTTAAGACAAATTGTACTTGAACAAAAAGAAATGTTTGAAAAAGAGATTGAAATAGTAGATAGGTCAATATCAAGTAATGTTTTTAACACGCGTAAAATAATAATAATTACTGGAATAAGGAGATGTGGTAAATCAACATTATTAAAACAGATTTCTAAACACTATAAGGATTATGGATACTTTAATTTTGAAGATGAAAGATTGTTAGATTTTACTTATAGAGATTTCAATACTTTATTAGAAATTTTCTTTGAAGTAAATCCAAAAATAAAAACTTTTTTGTTTGATGAAATACAAGAAGTTAAAGGGTGGGAGAAATTTGTGAGAAGACTCTTTAGTGGGAGTTATAAGTTATTTATTACTGGTTCTAATGCTAGTCTTTTAAGTTCAGAAATGGCTACCTCTCTAACTGGGAGGAACTTAAAGATAGAGCTTTATCCATTTAGTTTTAGAGAATTCTTGAGTTATAAGAAATTTCCTTTAAAGGAAGTTTATACAACTAAAGAGAAAGCCAAACTTTTTGAACAACTTAAAGATTACATGGAATATGGAGGTTTTCCAGAAGTAGTACTAACTAAAAATGAGGAGGAATTAAGTCAGATTTATCAGGATGTTATAATAAAAGATTTGTTAGTAAGGTTTGCTATTAGGGATACAAAAGATTTTAGGGAACTTGCTCTTTATTTGTTGTCTAATGTATCTAAAAATGTAAGTTTTAATAATTTGAAGAATTTGTTGGGTTTTAGTAATACCTCTAAGGTAAAGAATTATGTTGGCTTTTTAGCTGAAGCTTATCTTTTCTTTACTTTATTTAAGTATGATCCTTCTGTTAAAAAACAAATAGTTAATGATAGAAAGATATATGCAATAGATCCAGGAGTGGTTAATGCAATTAGTTTTAGGTTTAGTGAAAATGAAGGGCGGTTGTTGGAAAATGTAGTTTTTTTAGAATTGTTAAGGCAGAAAAAGGAGTTATTTTATCATTATGGGAAAAGAGAGTGTGATTTTTTGGTTAGGAAAGGAGTAAGGGTAAGAGCAGCAATACAGGTGACTGTAAGTTTAAGTGAGCCTAAAACTAAAGAAAGGGAGATTTTGGGTTTGCTTGAAGCTCTTGAAGAACACAAGTTAAAAGAAGGATTTATTATAACTAAGAGTGAAGAGAAGAGAATTGAGGTTGAAGGAAGGAAAATTTACATTGTTCCTTTGTGGAAATTCTTATTGTATGGGTTGAAATCTCAATAGGTAAGCTTATATATATCCTATAAAATCGGGTTTTGTAGGATGAAGCAAAAGTTGTCAGTTACTGTGGATGAAGATGTTCTGAAATTGATAGATAAGGAGCTGGAAAAGCGAATATTTAGGAATAGGAGCCATGTGGTAGAATTTGCTCTGAGTAAGCTTTTGGAGGGGGAAGAATGAGAAGGGCATACTTAAAATCAAGATCTTGGAATTATGTTAGAGATTTAAACAAGGCTTATTCTGAAAAAGTTGAGCATTTTAAAGCTCAAAAAGTTGATTTAGATCAAAGATCCCATTTTGAACATGTTGCAAATAACTTATTGCAAGTTTTGTATAATGCCGAATTTGAGTTTAGGTATAGTAAGGTTTGGGATAGGTGGCAATCTAGACAAGATTATTTTTCTGCTTTTTTAGAGTTAAAACAATATTTAGATAGAATGGAAAGAGATTCAGATTTTAAGTTTGCAGAATTGAATACTGAAGAAGGAGGTGTGGAATGACTGAAGAAGATTTAGAAATAGTAAAGGAGAAGTTTGAGGATCTTCGTATTGGAAATTATGATATTACGGGAAGGGTTGGTAAAGGTGGACAAGGTGTTGTTCTAAAGTTAGAGAATGGTGATGGTAAAACTTATACTGGTAAAGTTATTGAAAGGAAGTGGGATTGGACGCCGTGGATAGATGATTTAAAAGATTTGAGGAGAGGAGTGGAGACTTCTGAACATTTGGTTCATCCTAGAATACAAACTGTGAAAGAAGTTGTTGATCTTAAAGATAGAAGTATGTTTGTTGTAGTGAAAGAGTATGCTGAAGGTCAGTCTCTTAGAGAAGTTCTTGATGATGAAGGAACTGTTAGTCCGGAAAGGTTAGTTCCAATACTTGGTAAGACTGTTGAAGCGTTAGCGTTTGCACATGATGAGTCAAAGCATCCTAAGGTGGGAGTTGTTTGTCATAGAGATGTTAAACCTGAAAATATTATAGTTGATGATGAAGGTGAAGTTACTTTAATTGATTGGGACGTTTCTAAATCTACTTCCGTTGGTACTACAAAGCTTACTGGTAGGCCAGGGACTAGGTGTTATCAGAGTTTAGAGGCTATGCTGGGCCATAGTTCTGAGGATGATGATTTTTATGCGTTAGGGTTTACTGCAGTTGAAGCTTTGTTAGGAGAGATTCCTGATGAATTAGAGAAGAGTAGAGGAGGTAGGCCTTACTCTTTACCAGAATGGGTTCCTGAAGATCTTAGAAGGTTGTTGAGAGATGGTGAATTGGGTGAGTGTAGGAAAGTCGGTCGGAGAAAAGTAGTTAGGTCTGAGAAAGTTAATGAGATCTTAGAAAGTGAAGCAAAACTTATATCAAGAGATGATTTTTGTGAATTTATTACTGGACGAGGTTCATATATTAGTCGAGAGGGTATTTGTAAGCATTATGCTGATTATTTTGAGAAAGGGATTGATAGGAATAAAAGGTGTATTAGTATAGTGAATGCGGCAAAGATTTGTTCTCAGTTAAGAAGAAGAAGAAAAATTCTTAAGAACTGGCTAACCTATAAAGATCTTAATGATAGAACTGGATTAAGTCTTAGTAAAGATGCAATGTATAGTCGTTATAGTGGGATGAGAGATAGAGGGGAGTTGAAGTCGTTATTGTTTGGTTCTTATGATAAA
Organism: Candidatus Woesearchaeota archaeon; assembly: GCA_964437105.1. Taxonomy (GTDB): domain Archaea; phylum Nanobdellota; class Nanobdellia; order SCGC-AAA011-G17; family GW2011-AR17; genus CAYTFL01. The sequence continues at coordinate 5,712 of CAYTFL010000052.1, forward strand.
AATGGAAAATCTCTTGCCTTAGCTTATAGAATTCATCCTTTAGAATTTGTGAGGGTTTTAGCAGCTGAAAGGACTGTGCTTAATTGGAGGGGTAGTTTTTTGACTTCGGCTGATTTGGCGAGGAAGTTGGGTTTTACTGAGAGATATGCAAGAGGAATGATTTTTAGGGGTGGTGAGCTAGGTTTGTTTGATAGAGTGTTTCTTGAGAATTTTCCAAATAGAGGGTTGTATAGGACTGGAATAACATTAGGG